>CAYMAB010000037.1:0-5803 GCA_964388345.1 uncultured Candidatus Saccharimonadales bacterium | reverse complement strand
ATGTACTCATCTTAAACTTTGTGCTCACGCCGAACAAACTATTTGCATTTAAAATCTCGATTGCCTATACTACAGTCTGTATCCACATGGGAATGGTTGGGTACTGTGGTAAGGAGAATGCGCTAAATGGCCGAGATCATCCCGGAAGTTCAAGCCTTTGCTCGCATCAAGGTGGTGGGAGTGGGTGGTGCTGGCGGTGCGGCCATCGAGCGGATGATCAAGTCGAAGGTACAGGGCATCGAGTTCGTGGCCGTCAACACCGACGCCCAAGCCCTGCACTACTCCAGTGCCAATCGCAAGATCCATATCGGTAAGGAGACGACCCGTGGCCTCGGTGCCGGCGCCGACCCCTTGGTTGGGCGCAAGGCCGCCCAAGAGTCCGAGACCGAGATCTACGAGATGCTCAAGGGCGCCGACATGGTCTTTATTACGATCGGCGCTGGCGGCGGCACCGGTAGTGGCGCCGGCCCCTTCATCGCCGGGGCGGCCAGAGAGATGGGCGCGTTGGTCGTCGGCATCGCCACTCGACCCTTCGTCTTCGAAGGCGAGCTGCGCCGTCGCAACGCCGAGCTGGCAATCGAAGAGCTCAAGGACAACGTCGATACGCTCATTACCATTCCGAACGACCGCTTGCTTCACATGATCGATCGTAAGACCTCGCTACTCGACGCCTTTCGGGTGGTCGATGAGGTGCTGCAACAGGGTGTCCAGGGCATCTCCGACCTTATTACGATCCACGGCCTGATCAACCTCGACTTCGCCGACATCAAGGCCATCATGATCAACGCCGGCTCGGCCTTGATGGGCATCGGGCGAGCCTCCGGTGAGAACCGGGCGCTCGAGGCGGCCAAGCAGGCTATCGACTCGCCACTGCTCGAGGTAAGCATCGAGGGCGCCAAGGGCGTGCTCTTCAACATCACCGGCGGCTCGAACCTGACGATGCACGAGATCGACGAGGCCGCCAAGGCCATCACCGACGCCGTCGACCCAGAGGCCAACATCATCTTTGGCGCCGTGCTCGACTCGACGCTCGATGACGATATCAAGATCACGGTGGTGGCGACCGGCTTCGATGCTCGCCCCAAGCCGGCGATCGAGGAGCCCAAGCCGATCTTTGAGAGTGAGGTGGTGGCGGAGACGCGCCAGCCCTTTATAAACGAACGGCCGCGTCGCTTCGATGACCTCGATGAAGGCGCCAACCTCGGTGGCGGCATCCTCGAAGACGAACCGATCGTACCGACGCCGCGCCGCCCCAGTCTCTCGAGCATCGAGCCGGAGCCCGAAGAGGTCGATCTAGCCGAAGAGACGTCGACCGAGAGCGCCCCAAAGGATGCCGAGCCAGCGGCCGAGTCGGCCAAGAAGCCGGCCAAAGCGGCCAACTTGGCCTTCGAAGACGATGATCTCGACGTGCCGGCCTTCATTCGCCGTAAAGTCGAGTAGGCGAGCCAGCCCACTCGGCCCATTTCGGTCCAAAATCTGCGCTCCGCACTCACCGTAGGTCGACTACGCCTCGCTTGCGGTGCTCGATTTTGAATTCGAACTGGACTCAGGTGAGCCGGCTCTGGGCTATTCTTTATATTGAAAGAAAGCGCAGAAAAGGCTTGACGGCGATACTAGCATTAGCGTTATAGTTAAAGTACTTACGCTATATGTGGGGTGAAGGGGAGAGCCAGTGAAGTGCCACGACTGTGACTACATCGATACCAAGGTGATCGAATCGCGCGACCTCGATGACGGGGCGACGATCCGCCGCCGCCGCCAATGCCTGCGCTGCGGTCATCGCTTCACGACCTATGAACGAGCCGAGATGCCGGCGCTGGTGGTGGTGAAGAAGGACGGCCGCCGCGAGGCCTTCGATCGAGAGAAGATCGCCATCGGGATCTATAAGGCCTGCGAGAAGCGGCCGATCGCTGTCAGCCTCGTCGATGAGGTGGTGGCCGGGATCGAGGTCGAGGTGCGCTCGTGGGGTGAGGCCGAGGTGGCGGCGACGCGTGTCGGCGAGCTCGTCATGACCAAACTGATGGCACTCGACGACGTCGCCTACGTGCGCTTCGCTAGCGTCTATCGCAGCTTCGCCGACATGGCTAGCTTCGAACATGAGCTGGCTCGCCTGAAGAATCGTGAGGGGCCGAGCTAGGCCGCGGCGTTGACCGTTCGTCTCTCACGGGGAAGAGGGGACGAGCGGCCAACCAGAGAACGGTTGGTGCTCGCTAGGACTTTGACAGGTAAAGTTTAGATTCGAAGATTGAGAGATTGTTCCAGACTGTGCGGGCAATCGGGGTGCGTTGAACGACGCTTAAAGCGTGCCTCGACTACCCGTACAGTCAGTCGCTTGCGGGCCAAGAAAACAGAGTCTGCCCCGAGCGGCAGAAGGGAGCAATCGTGACGAATACCGAAGCACCGAGACAGCACGTGATCGGCATCCGGCGGCATCACACCAAGGCCGGTATCCATCCGTACGACGACAACGTCGAGTGGGAGCGACGCGACGCCCGCATCCCAAACCACCACAAGGACGGCACCGACGCGTTCTTCCAGCCCGGCGTCGAGTTTCCGAAGGGTTGGAGTCAGAACGCCACCAACATCGTCGCTCAGAAGTACTTCCGCGGCACGTTGGGCGAGGAGGGGCGCGAGGACAGCTTACGCCAAGTCATCGACCGCGTGGCCGACACCATCACCGAATGGGGCATCCGCGACGGTTACTTCGTCGACGCGACAGAGGCCGAGACCTTCCGGGACGAGTTGAAGTACCTCTTGCTGCATCAGAGGGCGGCCTTCAACTCGCCGGTCTGGTTCAACATCGGGGTCAAGGGTGTGCCGCAGCAGGCCAGCGCTTGCTTCATCCTCGCCGTCGACGACACCATGGACGCCATCCTGAACTGGTATGCCGAGGAGGGCACCATTTTCAAGGGTGGTTCCGGCGCCGGGGTCAACCTGTCGCAGATCCGGTCCTCGAAGGAGCACCTGAAGGGCGGTGGGACGGCCTCCGGACCGGTCAGCTTCATGCGCGGTGCCGATGCCTCGGCCGGCACGATCAAGAGCGGTGGCAAGACGCGCCGCGCGGCCAAGATGGTCATCTTGAACGCCGACCATCCCGACATCGAGGAGTTCATCTGGTGCAAGGCCATCGAGGAGCGTAAGGCTCGGGCTCTGCGCGATGCCGGCTTCGACATGGATCTCGACGGCGCCGACAGCCATTCGATCCAGTACCAGAATGCCAACAACTCGGTGCGGGTGACCGACGAGTTCATGGCGGCGGTGCTGGAGGATCGCGATTGGGAGTTGCGCAGCATCACCACCGGCGAGGTCGTGAAGACCGTCAAGGCTCGCCAGCTCTTTCGCGATATGGCTGAGGCGTCGTGGCAGTGCGCCGACCCCGGGATGCAGTTCGACGACACCATCAATCGCTGGCACACGGCGCCCAACACCGGGCGGATCAATGCCTCGAACCCATGCAGCGAGTACATGCATCTCGACAACTCGGCCTGCAACTTGGCCTCGATCAACCTGCTGGCGTTCTTGAACGAAGACGGCAGCTTCGACATCGATGGCTTCAGCCACGCCGTCAAGATCATGTTCGTGGCTCAAGACATCTTGGTGTCGAACGCCGACTACCCGACGAAGAAGATCGCCGAGACCAGTCGGCTGTTCCGGCAGCTCGGCCTCGGCTACGCCAACCTCGGCGCGCTCTTGATGGCGCAGGGGATGGCCTACGACTCGACGGCGGGGCGGGCCTACGCCGCTGCTGTCACGGCGCTCCTGACCGGCCATGCCTACACCGTCAGTGCGCTGATGGCAGCGAGGGTCGGGTCGTTCGCGGGTTACGCCGAGAATCGTGAGCCGATGCTGGCGGTGCTGAAGATGCACTGCTTGGCGAGCTACGAGATCTCGGATGATCTGGCCCCAAGCGGCCTTCTCGCGGCCGCTCGCCAAGCTTGGGAGGAGGCGCGCAATCTGGCCACCGACTATGGGGTGCGCAACTCGCAGGCCACCGTGCTGGCTCCGACCGGCACGATCGGCCTGATGATGGACTGCGACACCACCGGCATCGAGCCCGACTTGGCGCTGACCAAAGCCAAGAAGTTGGTCGGCGGCGGCACCATGTACATCGTCAACCAGACGGTGCCGCGGGCGCTGCGGCGGCTCGGCTACGACGAAGCGCAGGTCGAGGCGATCGTGAACTTCATCGACGAGCGCAAGACCATCATCGGGGCTCCAGAGTTCAATGAGGAGCATCTGCCGGTCTTCGCCTGTTCGATGGGCGACAACCCGATCAACTACATGGGTCACGTCACCATGATGGCGGCGGTGCAGCCCTTCATCTCCGGCGCCATCTCGAAGACCGTCAACCTGCCCGAAGAGGTGACGATTGAGGACATCGAGAAGGTTCTGAGCACGGCGTGGCGGATCGGCCTGAAGGCGGTGGCGGTCTACCGCGACAACTGCAAGGTTGGCCAGCCGCTCTCCACCCAAAAGGTGGCCGGGGCGGCGGGATCGCCCGAGCGCATCGTCGAGCAGATCATCGAAAGGGTGATGGTGCAAGAGCCGGTGCGACAGAAGCTGCCGCGGGTGCGGACGAGCAAGACCTTCTCGTTCCGCGTGGCCGACTGCCACGGCTACGTCACCGTCGGTGAGTACGAGGACGGGCGGCCGGGCGAGGTCTGGCTGAACGTCGCCAAGCAGGGCTCAACACTGGCCGGGATCATGGACGCCTTCGCCATCTCGGTCAGCCACGGCTTGCAGTACGGCGTGCCGCTGGGGGCTTTCTGCGAGATGTTCTCGAACATGCGCTTCGAGCCGGCCGGTATGACGGACGATCCCGACATTCGGTTTGCGACCAGCCTCGTCGACTACATCTTCCGCCGGCTGGCCATCGCCTACCTGCCGTTCGAGCAGCGCGAGGCCATGGGCATCTTGTCGGTGGCGGAGCGGGTGCAGCCGACGCTGCCGGGGTTGGGGGAGGCGGCCGAGGCTCTATCGGCCGGTTCGCTCGACCTGCCGCCGAACTCGGCCTCGGCGCCCAAGACTCCAGTGCTCGTGCGGCCGACTACTCGGCAACGTGAGGTCGTCATCTGCTACCTCTGTGGTGACATCATGCAGCGGGCCGGCTCGTGTCACGCCTGCCCATCCTGCGGTGCCACCTCGGGCTGCAGTTAAGCAAGAAGGTTCAAGTTAGTCTGGCTCCGGTGGTCTGCCCTTTGGGTGGATCACCGGAGCCGTTCGTTTTATATGTAAATGGCGGTTGACAGATTGAGAACGGCGGAGTAGCCTAGTCAACATGAAGTCTTACGTCACAACGTTTCTGATTCCGGCAGGCCGTATCGATGGCTTTGCCGTGCCGTCGATTCGCTAGACGAGGCTTCTTCCCAGACAGTTCGCGCCACTAGGAAGCCTCCGTCGAGCCGACGAGGCTATTTTTAACGGGTTGTAGCTCAGTTTGGCCAGAGTACTCGCCTGAAAAGCGAGTGGTCCCGGGTTCGAATCCCGGCAACCCGACGACGAAGGATCACGCCGCGAGGCCATGACCTTCTCCAGAGGCCCGGGCCTCTGGGGGCCGCGACTCGGTTGGGTCGACGTCGATGGTTGGTAATCCCAACCGTAGACGGGCGGTTCGACTCCGCCGGCTCCACGATTTAAGGCAACGCTTAGCACCTTGTTAGCACAACCGACTTCGGGGGTTTGGGATGGGTAAGAGAACCACCAGAACGCTGTTCACGGCTCTGAATTCGTTCCCGCTCGACGCTTGGCTGCACTTCAGTCCGGCCATTCCGAGTACGGAACTGCTTTCGATCCGGCGAGATTT
>CAYMAB010000036.1:0-5881 GCA_964388345.1 uncultured Candidatus Saccharimonadales bacterium | reverse complement strand
GCCGGCGCCTACGAGGCCACCATGATCGCCACACTGGTGGCACTGGGCGTGCCCTTCAGTGTTAGCTTCCCGGTCGTCTTGGTCTACCGCGTCCTCAACTTCGCCGTCTTCTTGCCGGTCGGCTACTACTACTACCGAAAGACCGTTTAATGAACGAATCGATCAGCGTCAGCGCCTTCGTGGCGATCTTGAACGAGACGCTTGGCTTCGCCTACCCGGAGGTGGTGATCCAAGGCGAGGTCTCCGGCTTCAAGATCAATCAGAACAAGTGGGTCTTCTTCGATATCAAAGACGATAGCGCCACGCTTGGCTGCTTTATGCCGATCTACAGCCTCAAAGTCGAGGTCGAGGATGGTATGAGCGTGCGTCTAACCGGGTCGCCGAAGCTGACGAACTGGGGCAAGTTCAGCTTCACGGTGCGAAACTTAGAGCTGGCCGGCGAGGGGGAGCTGAAGCGAGCCTTCGAGCTGCTCAAGGCCAAGCTGGAACGCGAGGGGCTCTTTAGCCCGGTGCGCAAGCGGCCACTGCCGCCGTACCCGCGTCGCATCGGGCTCGTTACCTCGGCGACCTCGGCGGCCTACCGCGACTTCACCAAGATCTTGGCGGCTCGCTGGGGCGGCGTCGAGCTGATCTTAGCCGACGTGGCGGTCCAAGGCCAGAGCGCGCCGGACGGTCTAGTGGCGGCGCTCGGCGAGCTGAACCAGTTGCCAGAGTCGCTCGACGTCATCGTGGTGATGCGCGGCGGCGGCAGCCTCGAGGATCTGGCGGCCTTCAACAGCGAGGCGGTGGTGCGGGCGATCGCCGCCAGCCGCACGCCGGTGCTCACTGGCATCGGCCACGAGACCGATACGAGCTTGGCCGATCTCGCCGCCGACCTGCGGGCGGCCACCCCGACCGACGCCGCTCGCCTCGTGGTGCCCGACCGGCGCCAAGTCGCCGAGCGAGTCGACCACTTGCTAGCGGCCCAGAGTGGCCGCTTGGAACGGCGCCTCGGCGAGCTGGCCAGCGTCATCGAGCGCTCGCGGGCACAGCTAGACCACTTTGTCGGCCGTCCGGTCGAGACCTTGGCGCGGCTGGCGGAGCGGCTCGAGCGCGGCTTTGCTCAGCTGGTGGCGCAGCAGTCTCAGCGCACCACCGCTGCCGTTCGAGCGCTCGGTGGCTACGATCCGGTGGCGACGCTACGGCGGGGCTACTCGATCGTGCGCCACCGCGACGCCATCGTCACCGATTCAAATACGGTCAAGGTCGGTGATCGGCTCATGATACAATTGGCCAAAGGTAACGTGGGGGCCGAGGTCCATGGCGACTAACCAAGATCAGTTCGACTTCACCAAGGCGCTGGCCGAGCTCGAGGCCATCACGGCGTGGTTCGAGTCCGATAGCGTCAATCTCGATGAGGGTCTGAAGAAGTTCGAGCGCGGCATGGCGCTGGGGCTGGAGCTGAAGGCCTACCTCGCCCAAGTCGAGAATCGAGTTGAGAAGATCAAGTTGAAGTTTAACGATCAAGAGGCGGCCGAGGCGCTGCCCAGCCCGCCGGAGCCCAAGCTGTTTTAATCGCCGCCTTCATTATCATCCTCGCCTTCGGTGCTGCCGCCGTCTTTGGGGCGCCGTTCCTACCGACACTCAAACGTGATCACGAGGCGCTGCTCGACCTAGCCGGTCTCAAGGCGGGGGAGCGATTGCTCGACCTCGGCTCCGGCACCGGTGGCCTGCTGGTGGCGGCGGCCCGCCGTGGCATCGCTGGCACTGGCATCGAACTCAACCCGCTACTCTGGGTCTACAGCAGAGTGCGCACATGGCCCCAGCGGCGGCTCGTCACCATCAAACTTGGCAACTACTGGCAGACGAGCTGGCCGGAGGTCGACGGCATCTACGTCTTCTTGATCGCCCGCTACATGCTGAAGCTCGACCGTGAGCTAACCAAACGGTTAGCGCGACCTACCAAAGTCGTCAGCTATGTCTTCGACATTCCGGGCAAGACGCCGACCAAGCGCCTCCACAACGCCAAGCTCTATCTTTACGATGGATCTGGCCCAACAGATTAAAGCCGCTCACCGCTTACGCTTGAGGGGGCTAGACGCGCATGCTAACGTAGAAGGTAAGTTGATCTAATCGGTGAGGTGATGTGGCGGTACGAGTCGCGGCAGTAGAGACGGCGCCGGCGGCGCCGGTGACACTCGAGCAGGTCTTGAAAGATAACATTCAAGACGGCTTTCTGATCGTTGATCACCGCGGCCGCATCGCCGAGCTCAACGGTGTCTGGCAGCGGCTCTTTGGGCTGGCGGGGGACGCCATCGGCCGCTCGGCCTACCAAGTCATGGTGAAGGAGGCCGGCCTCATCTACAGCCGCAACCCGCGGCGCTACTTCGCCGAGCTCTCCGACGGCCAGCATCCACTGCTCTACGTCGAGACGCCCGGCGCCCACCACGTCCAGATCTCCTTCAACCGCCTGACCCAAGATGATCACTACCACGGCATCCTCTGTATCGCTCGCGACATCACCTCGCTGGTGGAGAAGACGGCTGAGGCCAACATCATGGCCGAGAAGGCCCAGCGCCACCTGCGTGAGCTCTCCGAGCTGGCCGACCTCAACGCCGTCGTCGGCTTCCAGCTCGACCAAGTCTATCCGAAGTATCTGGCCAAGATTCGTCTGTTGCTCGACTCGCCTATGGCCAGCCTCTATAGTTATGTGCCCTCGGAGCAGCGGCTGGTGCGCGTGGCTGGTGCTAGCACCAGCCGTCTGCATCCGGTTAGTGTGCCGCTGGCCGGGGCCGGCCCGCTGGCCCAAGCCTACACTAGGGGGCAGGTGGTGCGACGCGGCCGCGGCGAGATCGAGCAGAATCTCTTGGTCGTGCCGATCTCGTACCAATCGAAGACGCTTGGTGTCATTCTGGTGAGCCACCGGGCCACGGCCTACGATTCGCACGACATTCGCTTACTCAAACTGGTAGCCACGCGCCTCGCCGTCTTGATCGAGAACACCAACCTCTATAATGATGTGAATGCTCGCCGCGAGCGCTGGGAGATGGTCTTCAAGTTCACCGATGAGGGTATCGTCATCTTCGATCACCGCGGCCGGGTGGTGGCCTTCAACCCGACCATCGCCAACTTGACCGGGTACACCACCGCCGAGGCCATCGGCCAGCCATTCGACCGGGTGGTGCGTACAGTGCTGGCCGACGGTGAGGCCGGCGATGGCCAGGCGACGCTGATCTCGCAAGTCTTGGCCGGCGACACCAGCATCACGGCGGCGGCTCACTTGATCGAGACGAAGCGTGGCGAGCACCGCTGGACCGAGATCAGCTTCTCGCCGATCTTCGACAGCGACGGGCGAGTGACGAGCGGCATCGCCATGGTACGCAACACCCAGAAAGATCGCGAGATCGAGGAGATCAAGAGCGACTTCATTTCGATCGTCTCGCACGAGCTGCGCACGCCGCTAACGGCCATCAAGGGGTTCCTCAGCATGCTCTTAAAGCGCGACTTCGGCGAGCTGGGCGACCGCCAGCACCACTTCTTGACCCGTGTCTACCAGTCCAATCAACGCATGATCGATCTAGTGGAGGATCTGCTCGATGCCACCTACCTCGAGAGTGGCAAGGTCATACTGAACCAGCGGCCGGTTGCGGTCGAGCCGGTCATCGGCGAGGTCGTGACGGAGCTGGCCAGCAAGGGCTTCGAGCGGCAGATCATGTTGAGGGTGACGCGGCGCCACCGCCTGCCGCTGGTGCTGGCCGACGAGACGCGCCTGCACCAGATTCTCGTCAACCTCGTCGACAACGCCATCAAGTACTCGCTGCCGACCAGCGAAGTGGTGATCGACTTCAAGGTCCAAGGTGACGAGCTGGTGACGAGCGTGACCGATAGCGGGGTGGGCGTGCCGGCCGCTCAAGTCGATAAGCTCTTCCAGAAGTTCGGCCGCATCTTCAACCCGATGAGCGTCCAAGCCGGCGGCACCGGCCTTGGGCTCTACATCGTGAAGAACCTCGTGGAGTCGCACGGTGGGCGCATCTGGGTGACTAGCCGCGAGGGTCGGGGCTCAAAGTTTAGCTTCACACTGCCGATCGCCAAGCAGTTGCCGCTACTGGACTAGTTCTCGTATATAATGGGGGAGAGATGGCCAAGATTTTATTAGTTGAAGATGACGCGATCCTTGTGGAGATGTACCAGGCCAAGTTCGAGTTGGAGGGCTACACCATCGAGGTGGCGACCAATGGTGAGGAGTCTCTGGCCATCCTTGCGACGTCGAAGCCCGATCTGATCCTGCTCGATATCCTGATGCCAAAGATCAACGGCTTCCATGTCTTAAAGGAGATCAAGAAGCAGCCGCAGCTGCGCAACATCCCGGTCATCTTCTTGACCAATCTGGGCGAGGCTGAGGTCGATATGAACCAAGAGCTGGCCCAAGCGCTAGGCGTGCACGACTACTTGATCAAGAGTCATCACACGCCCGACGAGGTGGTGGAGAAGGTGGTGCGGGCGCTGGCGCAGGCCTGATGGCGACCTACAAGACCATCGGGATCGTTCTCAAGCGGCATAATCTAGGCGAGGCCGATCGCATCGTCACCTTCATCACGGCCGATCGCGGCAAGCTCAAGGCTGTGGCCAGAGGCGTGCGCCGAATCGGCAGTCGTCAAGCCGGCCACCTCGAACTCTTCAGCCGCGTCGAGCTGATGCTGGCCGAGGGCCGCAACCTCGACATCGTCACTTCGGCGCGGCTGCGCCACTATCCCGAGCCAGTGGCGCTGGACTACCAACGGCTGCGCCTCGGCTTCATCTTCGCCAGCCTGCTCGACCGGCTGATCGAAGGCGACCGCGGCTACGGTGTTTACGAACTGGCGCTGGCCGGCTTCGATGAGCTCGAGCGTAGCGGTGCCAGTGCCCAAGTCGAGCTTTGGTTCAAGCTGCGCCTGCTCGAGTTGCTGGGCTATCGGCCGAACCTCGAGCACTGCCGTCGCTGCGAGGCCGTCCTGACGGCCGAGAGCTTCATCGACGCCGCCGCCGGCGGGGTGGTCTGCGCTCGCCACGGCGCTGCGCTAGACGGCGGCGAGTACCAAGCGGCCCCAGCTAACCTAGCGCCGATCGAGCCGGGTGGGCTCGTGCTCTGGCGCCGTCTGCTCGACACCGAGCGGCTGCGCGTGGCGGCCGACGATGAGCCTCAAGCTAGCGCCACCCTGCCGGTCTGTGATACATTCTACGAGTATATCTTTGGACGGGCCTTTGGAGCCGTCATTTAAGGAGTAACGTGAGTCCAACATCGGAACTGGCGTGGCGCTTGGCCGACTACCAAGCCCACGATCAAACCCCGCCGCCGCGAATCGTGGCGGCTCCCGAAGCCTGCGAGGGTGAGCTGATGAGCCCGCCGGAGGTGGCTGAGTACATCAACTATTCGATCGGCTCGCTGCTCGTCTTGCTCGACAGCGGCTCGGCCCGCTTCTACGAGGTGCGGGCCAATTTCGAGGCCGATCTAGACTTTTTGCTTACATTAGGCAAGATCACGCCCTACGAGTATAATGAGATCACTTGTACGGAAGAGTTTGAACTATGAGCCAAGCGTCATTAGAAGAGTTGGTCTCGCTGGCCAAGCGCCGCGGTTTCGTGTTCCAAGGCTCGGAGCTCTATGGCGGCCTAGCCGGCACTTGGGATCTCGGCCCACTCGGCGTGCTCTTGAACAACAACATCAAGCAGTATTGGTGGCAGAAGTTCGTGACGGAGCGTGATGATGTCTACGGCATCGATGCCGCCATCTTGATGCATCCGAAGGTCTGGGAAGCTAGCGGCCACACCGAGGGCTTCGCCGATCCGTTGGTGGAAGACAAAGTTACCCACAAACGTTATCGCGCCGATCACTTGCTCGAAGAGGCTGGGGTGGCAGTGGAGG
>CAYMAB010000035.1:0-5996 GCA_964388345.1 uncultured Candidatus Saccharimonadales bacterium | reverse complement strand
GAGATTGCGAAAGCGCCAGCGCCAACTGGCCGCAGTGGCACCGATGCTGGCCAGCACCACCCAGCCGCTAACGCTCAAGGAGCGCGCCAACACCAGCCCAACCAGAAAGAGCCCGCAGACTAGGCAGATGAGCGTGGACTGTTTGATGGCGAGCTTCATGGAGGATCCCCCTTAACCCTCCGATTGAGACGATTTTACACCGCCCCAACCGCTCTTGGCAACTTTAAAATACGAACAAAAAGCGAACGCGGGCTACGGCCGGCCGAAGAATAGGGCGGTGCGGAACGAGAAGATGCCGCCATCGGAGCCGATCAGCCAGTAGCCGCCGGGGGTGGGTGTGCGAGCGATACCGACGATTGGGGCGGCCAGATGCACCCCGCCCATAGAGCCGTAGAAGGCCGCCGAGCCGAAGGCATAGATGCCGCCGTCCGAGCCCACCAACCAATAGCCTGAGGTGCTGCCGGCACCTTGACTGGTCATGCCGATGATGTTGGTGACGTGAACGTCGCGCTGAGCCAACGACAGTTCGGACTGAGCATCGCCGTAGGCGTAGATGTTGCCGGTGTTGTCAACCTCCCAGTAGCCGTGTTCGGTGGAGCTCTTAGCCATACCAACGAAGGAGTGGCCAGCGATGCGGTTGGCGGCGGCGCTGCCGTAGGAAGTGGCATTGCCGATGGCGAAGACGCCGCCGTCGGCACCAAGGATCCAGTAGCCATCGGTGTCGTGGCCTTGGATGCCGACGATGTCGCTGACATGGATTGGGCCGTGCGGGCAGCCGCTACAGTCACCGAGGCCATGCAGGTACTGAGCACTGCCGAAGGCGAAGATGCTGCCGACGTTGTCGACCAGCCAGTAACCGGTGCCGGTGCTGGCCATGCCGACGATGGTGTGGCCGGGATCGAGACCGTAGGCGTCGTAGTGGCCGCCGCCGTTGGGGTAGCGCACAGCGTCACCGAAGGCGATGACGCGGCCATCTTGTTGGTAGACGTAGTAGCCATTGCCCGTTCGTGACGAGACTATGCCGGCCGACTTGGCGGTGGTGTAGTGGAAGTTGTAGTTGTTGTCGGTGGCGAGATCCCAGTAGCGCTGCGGTGCTGCGCAGATGTGATAGCAGTTGACTCCAGCGATCTGGTACTCGTAGGTCTTTGAGCCGGTGTTCTCGCCGTTGTTGTTGGTCGATGGACCCTGCCAGCCGGCGCGAACGCCGGAGGAGACGCGGGCGCAGAAGCCGGCGCCGACGTCGAGCGTTAGCGTCCAGTTACCGCTGGAGTCGGTGACGGGATAGTGGCCGGTGCAGGTCTCGATCTTGATGCCGGCGGCCGGGGCGCCGTCGATCGTCACCTGCCCCTTCACGACGACGGTGGCTGGAGCGCCACTACCAACGACGACTTGTTTCGGAAAGATGACGTGATAGCTGGAGATCGAGACACCAGAGAGTTGGGCGCAGAAGGTTGAGCCGGTCGCGATCGTCAGCCCAAAGCGCCCGAGTGAATCGGTCGTGGTGGTCTTGCCATCACAGAAACTGACGGACTTGTTGGCGAAGGCCGAGTTGGTCGTACCGTTCAAGTTGGTGGCCTGCATCGAGTAGGTCAGGTTCTCGGCCGGATTGGGTGCGACAGCGACGTGATGGATGACTCCGCCGGGGGTACCAGAGATGTAGGAGTTGGTGCAGGCGTAGTAGTGGTTGGCGTCGAGCCAACTACCGTTGGCAACGTTGGAGGCGATGCTGGACGGTGCGACGGTGGCGCCGCCGTCGATGGTGCCGGAGACGTCGGTGATGGCGACCTCGGCCTTCTGCAGAGCGTTGCAGGTGGTGGCGCCATTGCTGTCGTAGTTCTCGCTGAAGTTGTAGACCCAGTTCTTGAGGTCGCCCCAAGCCAGCGGCACCCAGATGTCACCGACGTAGGTATCGGCACCGGTGGCATTATCCTCAACATAACCAAGCCAGTGCTGCCCCGTCTCGCTACCGCTGTAGTCGCGGGCGCCCTTCACCACTCTCAGGCGGTAGGTGTGGCCGATCTGCCAGTTGTAGAGAATAGCGGTACCGCGACCCGGGTCGCCATCGACGCTGCTCGATGTCCAGCCCGGACTGGTGGCGCCGGTGGCGCCCCAAACGCTGAAGAGCGCCACCTTGGAGTTGGTGTGGCCACCGACACCTTCGTAGAGATTCTGCAAACCTAGGTAGCCGGAGCCGGCCGCGCCGCCGTTGCCGCGTGGACCGCTGATGTCATAGAAGTTGAACTCGCCGGCCCAGAAGTCACCTTGGTTTGAGCCGGTCGAGATCGGCCGGAAGTACCACTGCAGCTGGGCATATGAATCGGTCGGCAGGCCCCAGTAGGTGTAGGTCTGCAGCGCCGCCACCGGATAGGACGCGGCCCGGCTGCGGTAGATCAAGATCGCGCCGATGAGGAGCAGCGGCAGGATGATCAGAGCCAGCTGCAATTTGGAGAACTTTAGACGCGCCTTGAAGAGTTGCGCCCGCGAGGGCGACGCCGGTTTGGGGTCCTCAACTGTCTCTTCGGTAGATTTAGCCAATTTAGATAACGGTAATGCCTATGCTCTGGCTTGTCAACGCGGAGAGGGGCTATATCGGCTTTGCCGAACGGCCCTCAGGCCGCCTGCAGCGATACCTTTGGCTCGACACCAGCCGGCCGGTGAGTCGGCTCCATCACCTTCATCATCTGCCCCGCCACGGCCTCAACGACGGGCACGACTATGGAATTACCGAACTGCTTGTAGGCTTGGGTGTCAGAGACGGTGATCTTAAAGTCATCGCCAAAGCCCATCAGCCGTGCGCACTCTCGCGGCGTCAGCCGGCGCGGGTTCTGGCCGGCCTGCTTGATGAGTATCTCTGACCCATCCTTATAGTAGCGGGCGCTCAGCGTGCGGGTGGTGGCATCGAGCGCGGGGTCGATCAGGCCGAAACCGAAGCCGTTGCCCTTTTGCTTATGGATCTGGGCATAGCTCTGCAGATAGCTCCAGAGCCGATCGCTCAGGGTGTACTTAGCGTCGACATTTGCTTCGAGGATACTGGCGATGCGCGGTTGCCCGTTTGGGATCTGTGGGAAGCGAAAATCGACCTTGGGAAAGACGGCCTTATCGAAACCAACAATGTAGATTCGCTCGCGATGCTGAGGCACGAAATATCTTGCATCGATGATCTGAGTGTAGACATGGTAGCCAAGGTCTTCTAGCGCACCTTGGATCACTCCGAAGGTTCGCCCCCTATCGTGGCTCTTAAGGTTCTTGACGTTCTCGAGCATGAAGGCTTGGGGGCGTTTGGCTCGTAATACTCGCGCGATATCGAAGAATAGGTTGCCCTGCTTCTCGTCGTCGAAGCCGTGCTTGTGGCCCAAGCTGATCTTCTTCGAAACGCCGGCGATGGAGAACGGCTGGCAGGGAAAACCGGCCAAGAGGATGTCGTGATCGGGTATGTCCGTCTCGTTGATAGTGGTGATGTCGCCGGAAGGCATCTCATTGAAGTTCTGGAGATAGGTCTGCTGCGCAAACCTATCCCACTCGGATGTGAAGACACAAACGTTGCCATGACTCTCAAAGCCTCGGCGCGTTCCTCCAATGCCAGCGAATAAATCTATGAATCTAAACATAACCTGTTTAGATTATACTATTTCTCTGCCAGCGTTGCACCGCGGGATCGAGATAGTCGTTGAAGAACTGGCTGAAGCTCAGCACGTTTACGACGTCGGCATACTTAGCGTCTTTAATCTGCCGGGGCACCACGACATAGATCCGGTGATGTAGCATCTCGCTGAGCTGGACGCGCGAGATGCCCTCATCGATGGTGGCTAAGTAGAATCCCAGCCCGCGCGTGCCCTCCGTCACGATCTGGCGCCACCGCTCGCGCAGCGTCCGCTTTGAGGTGAAGATGATGCAGTCTGGAGCGTTCGTGTTATAGTGCTCGGCCGATGGCATCAGAAAGTCGGGCGTGTTGCCACCATCGATCGTCACTTGTGTTTCGTAAGGGTAGTCCAATATCTTGAAGAGATTCTTGGTGATGCCCTCGAAGGTCTTGCCGGAACGAGTCGTTCGGGACTGCTTCAGCGAGAGGAAGAACCGGTCGAATGAACGAAAGTACTGGCCGAGTACTCCTCCCACCTCATTTAGACCACCCAATTCGCCGGTGTTTCTGAGCTGCTCTATGAACAGCTCGAAGACCTTCTCCCCATAGGCCCGCTCGGCCACCAAATAGACTCGGTAGGCCTCCGCCTCGGTCTCAAAGATGAGCGCATCGAAGTTCTCTTTAATCTGTCGCTTGTTGTAAGAGTACTTTGTAGCGATGGTCTGCGTGGCCTCTCCCAAGATCTCGTCTTGGTGCCGCAAGACTATCCCGTTCTCGGTTGCGAGTTGCTTTAGGTCGAATGTGTCATTGTCCGGCATGGTGGGCTAATAATCTCACATCGTAGCGACTGCAGCAAAAGCCGACGCTGCGTATAGGCTATACATCTTGTGATCACGGCGGGGTCACCAAGAAACTGGAGGGCCCAGTGGGGCTCGAACCCACGACACACTGCTTAAAAGGCAGTTGCTCTAACCAACTGAGCTATGGGCCCTCGTCCTAACAAAAGGTGCCGTCTGAACCTGATAACTATACCCCACCGCGCCGATTTAGGCAATGAATAACTTGACAAAAGCATGTTTGTGTAGCAAACTGTCTGAGTCCGAATCCACTCTCTCTGAAGGGAGCACCCTTGACAGGTTTGAGGAGTCGAGTCCTCACCGTCTGGCTGGACTTCAACTTCACCTTGGCCAACATTGCTCGGGCAATGCAGCATGAGCAGGCCATCGCCGATCGGCTTGGTCGGTCGGTCGAAGAGACCCGAACGGCTATGAAGCGTTACGAACTGCCGTTCGAGGCCGGCCACTTGGACGAGTTGACCCGAATGTCTGGCGTTCTGCGTAATCTCGGCATCGAACCGGGCCACGAACTGGTCAACGAGCTAATCGAGCTCGAGCGGCAGACGTGTCTCGAGGCCATGGAGCTCTACCCCGGCACGATCCGGTTGCTGAACTGGCTCAAGAACCGCGATGTCGACCGAATCTTGGTCTGTAACGGCAACCCGATCACCCGCTACATCGCCGAGGATCTCGGTGTCTCGGCACTCTGCAGTCAGACCATCTTCTCCTGCGACCGAAAGGTCAAGGCCAAGAAGCCGGACCGGCACATCTACGTCCAAGCCATGCGGGCGACACGAGTGCCACCGCCCAACTGCCTCTACGTCGGCGATGGCGGTGACCGCGAGCTCTGGGGCATCCACCAGATCTACCCCCAGATCCCACGTGTCCGTGTCGATCACAAGATCGATGGCCAGAGACGCGACCCAAGCGACCCCGATCTGGCCAGCGAACACGTCATCCCGTGCATCGCCTACCTGATCGATCTGCTCGAGCCCGTTGTCGGCCCCCGTTAGGGGGCTGGCAACGGGTCTTCTTTTTATAAACGCTAGCTGCCGAAGTCCTCGACCCAGAAGGGGGCGCCGTTGGCGTTGCGTATAACGCAAGCCGTGCCGATGTTATGAAAGGCGAGGCTCAAGATGTTCAGGCGGTGGCCGTCGTTCGGTGGCACTTCGTTTACGAAGGCGGCCTCGGTGGCGGCGGCGGTGCCGAAGCCCTCGGCGATGTTCTGGCCGATCTCGCCGGGTGAGCCGATCTGGTAGCCGGAGTTGAGGATCTCGGTGTCCCAACCGTCGTGCGAGAGCGTGTTGTTGGCGGCCATCCAGATGGCGTGGGTGCGAGCAGCCTCATCGAGGTCGACGTTCTCGACCAGCGCTGGGCCGCTCTCGATTTGGGCGCGATCTTGGTTGACCAGCGAGACGAGCGTCGTGGCGTTGGTGGCGGCCGGGCACTCGGACAGGCCGGCCGGCAGCGGTGGGTTGGGGCCGCCACTGCCGCCGCCGCTTGAGCCCCAGCCGGCGGCTAGCACCGAGAGGTCGAAGACATTGACGGTGCCATCGCCGGTGAGGTCGCCTTGGGTGGCC
>CAYMAB010000034.1:0-6072 GCA_964388345.1 uncultured Candidatus Saccharimonadales bacterium | reverse complement strand
CTCTTCTGCGAGAAGATCTTCGGCCCGACCAAGGACTGGGAGTGCTACTGCGGCAAGTACAAGCGCATTCGTTATAAGGATGTCGTCTGCGACAAGTGTGGCGTGCGCGTCACCCGCAGCATCGTCCGCCGTGAGCGCATGGGCCACATCACGCTGGCCGTACCGGTCACGCACATCTGGTTCCTCCGCGGTACCCCCTCAAGCATCGGTCTCATCTTGAACATGAGCGTGCGCGATCTGGAGCGGGTGGTCTACTTCGCTAACTACATCGTTACGGCCGTCAATGACGACAAGCGCGTTACTGCCCTGACCGAGCTGAACGGCGATTACGACTCCAAGACCGCTGCCGTCAAGCAGAACTACGAGACCAAGGCGGCCGAAGAGGGAGCCGACATCAAGCTGCTCGCGGCTGCCCAGACCAAGGAGCTCGAGGAGCTCGAGAACAGTTATCAAAACGCCAAGGTCGAGCTGGAGGGCCTCGCCAAGTTGCAGTTGCTGCCCGAGAGCAAGTACCGCGACCTCAACTTAAAGTACGGCGAGGTCTTCACCGCCGAGATCGGCGCCGAGGCCATCACCGGTCTGCTCACCGCTATCGACATGGACCAGATGATCGCCGAGCTGCAGGCCGAGAGCGTCTCCAGTCAAGGCCAGAAGCGCAAGAAGGCCTTCAAGCGATTGAAGATGCTCGAGGGTATGAAGAGCGCCGGTCTGCGCCCGGACTGGATGGTCATGACGACCGTGCCGGTGATTCCGCCGGACCTGCGTCCGATGGTCCAGCTAGCCGGTGGCCGCTTCGCCGCCTCCGACCTAAACGATCTCTATCGTCGCGTCATCAACCGCAACAACCGTTTGAAGCGACTGATCGAGCTCGACGCGCCCGAGGTGATTCGCCGTAACGAGAAGCGCATGCTCCAGGAGGCCGTCGACGCTTTGATCGACAACAACGCTCGCCGCGAGCGAGCCGTTAGCTCGACCGGCACCCGTCGCAAGCTCAAGAGCCTCTCGGACATGCTGAAGGGTAAGCAGGGTCGCTTCCGCCAGAACCTCCTTGGTAAGCGCGTGGACTACTCTGGCCGTAGCGTCATCATCGCCGGTCCGGAGTTGAAGCTCTACCAATGCGGTCTGCCGAAGATGATGGCCCTCGAGCTCTTCAAGCCCTTCGTCATCAGTCAGTTGATCGAGCAAGAGCTGGCCCACAACGTCAAGAGCGCCAGCCGCATGATCGAGCGCAGCCGCAATGAGGTCTGGGACACGCTCGAGCAGATCATCACCGGCAAGTACGTGCTCCTAAACCGCGCCCCAACACTCCACCGCCTCGGCATCCAAGCCTTCCAGCCGGTCCTGATCGAGGGTAAGGCCATCCAGCTCCACCCGCTGGTCTGCACCGCCTTCAACGCCGACTTCGATGGCGACCAGATGGCCGTCCACGTGCCGTTGGGCGCCGCCGCCCAGAAGGAGGCTGGCGAGATCATGCTGGCCACCAAGAACTTGCTCAAGCCGGCCGATGGCGCCACCGTCGTCAACCCGAGCAAGGACATGGTGCTGGGCTGCTACTACCTCACCTACGATAAGTTCGACCAAGCCGTCGGCACCAAGCCAAAGGCCTACTCCAGCGCCAACGAGGCCATCTACGCCTACCAAACCGACAGCCTCTTCTTGCAGACGCCGATCCAGCTCAAGATCGAGGGCGAGGTCATCACTACGACCGTCGGCCGCGTCCTCTTCAACGAGATCATGCCGCCCGACTTTGGCTTCCGCAACGTCGCCATGACCAAGAAGGCGCTCCAGCAGGTCGTCGATGAGGTCTTCGCCCGCTACGGCACCGAGGTGACGGCCCAAGTCGTCGACGACATCAAGGACCTCGGCTTCAAGCACGCCACCCTCTCCGGTATCTCCGTCGGCATCGACGACTTCACCATCCCCGAGGCCAAGACCAAGATCTTAGAGGACACTGAGCTGCGCGTCACTGAGATCAGCCGTCAGTACGATCAGGGTCTGATCACCGACGAGGAGCGCTACAAGCGCACCGTCGAGCTCTGGCACGAGGCCAACACTCACATTCGCGAGGTCCTAGAAGAGTCGCTACGATCGGATCGCTCCAGCGCCGCCGTCTTCATCGAGTCGGCCGCCCACGGTAACATCGAGCAGATCAACCAGATTGCCGGCATGTTGGGCCTCGTGGCCGATCCGTCGGGTCGCACCATTGAGCTACCGATCAAGAGTAACTATAAAGAAGGCTTCTCCGTCCTCGAGTACTTCAACTCGACCCACGGTGCCCGTAAGGGTCTCACCGACACCGCTCTGCGTACGGCCGAGTCCGGCTATCTCACGCGCCGCTTGGTCGATGTCTCTCAAGACGTCATCATCACCGAGGCCGACTGTGGCGACAACGAGGGCAGCGTCGTCAGCCGCCGCGAATCTGAGGCCATCGGTGAGTCCTTCGCCTACCGCTTGAGCGGCCGCGTCGCCGCCACCGCCATCAAGGGTGCCGTCGGTGGTGGCATCAACTTGAAGGCCGGCCAGCTCATCACCGATGAGGCCGCTACCGCCATCGAAGCGGCCGGCGAGATCGAGTCAGTCAAGGTCCGCAGCGTCCTTAAGTGCCGTACGTTCTGGGGTATCTGCCAGAAGTGTTACGGCGTCGACCTCGCCCGCGGCGGCCTCGTGCGCTTGGGCGAGCCGGTTGGCGTCATCGCCGCCCAATCGATTGGCGAGCCGGGCACGCAGCTAACGATGAAGACCTTCCACCGCGGCGGCGTCGCCGGCGAGGACATCACCTCCGGCCTGCCGCGCGTCGAGGAGATCTTCGAGGCTCGCAGCCCCAAGGGCCAAGCCATCTTGAGTGAGGTCGACGGTGTGGCCAGCGTCAAGGAGGCGCCCGGCCGCCACCTCATCCGCGTCAGCCCGGCCGATATCAAGGTCAGCGAGTACGAACTGGGCGAGCGGGTGCCGGCCGTCAAGACCGGTGCCAAGGTCCAAGCCGGCGAGATCATGGCCGCCACTAAAGAGGGCAAGAAGCCGCTACGCGCCAAGATCGGTGGCACCGTCCAAGTCACCAAACAATCGATCAAAGTGACAGAGGTTGGCAACAACGACCGCGAGTACAGCGTGCCGAGCTATCAGGATCTGGAGATCCAAGCCGGCGACGTCGTCACGCTCGGCCAGCGCCTCACCGAAGGTTCGATCAACTTGCAAGAGATGCTCCAGCTCCAGGGCGAGGCCTCGGTGCAGCGCTACATCGTCGCCGAGATTCAGTCGATCTACGCCTCCCAAGGCCAGCCGATCTCCGATAAGCACATCGAGGTAATCATTCGCCAGATGTTCTCCCGCGTCCAGATCCTCGAGCCCGGCAACAGTCTCTTTGTGACCGGCGACATTGTCAGCAAGATGGCCGTGATCGAAGAGAACGACGAGCTCCGAACCGCCGGCAAGCAGCCCGCCACCTTCGAACAGCTGCTGCTCTCCATCACCAAGATCTCGACCTCGTCCGATTCGTTCCTCTCGGCCGCTAGCTTCCAAGACACCACCCGCGTCTTGATCGCCGCCGCTATCCGCGGCAAGGTCGACAAGCTCCGCGGTTTGAAAGAGAACGTCATCATCGGCCGCTTAATCCCCGTCGGCACCGGCTTCACGCCACCGCCGGTCGAAGAGAAGCCTGCCGCCAAGCCAAAGAAAACATTGACCGCTAAGAGCAAAGCTGCTTAAATAGAGCCCTATGCCAACCATCAACCAACTGATTCGTAAACCGCGCAAGACTTTCAAGCAGAAGTCTACGACGCCGGCGCTCGGCCGGACTTACAACGCGCTCAAGGCCAAGACCTACCCTACCAACTCGCCCTTCAAGCGCGGCGTCTGCGTCAAGGTCATGACCCAGACGCCGCGCAAGCCGAACTCGGCGCTGCGCAAGGTGGCGCGGGTGCGTCTGACGAACGGTATGGAGGTGACGGCCTACATTCCCGGCATCGGCCACAATCTGCAAGAGCACTCGGTGGTCTTGATTCGCGGCGGCCGTGTCAAGGACCTCGGCGGGGTGCGTTATCACATCGTTCGTGGCACGCTCGACACCGCCGGTGCTGCCAATCGCAAGCAGGGTCGTAGCAAGTACGGCGCCGGAAAGGCCAAGAGCTAGCCGTGCCCCGCAAGACCACCAAGTCGCTCAAGCGCACCATCGACCCCGACATCAAGTACCAGAGTGTCATGGTGGCCAAGCTAATCAACAAGGTCATGAGTGACGGCAAGAAGCGCCTCGCTGAGCGGCTGGTCTACGACGCTTTCGCCACCATCGGCACCAAGACCAAAGAGGAGCCGCTGGTCGTCTTCGAGACCGCCATCAAGAACGTCTCGCCGGTACTCCAAGTTAAGGCCAAGCGCATCGGTGGCGCTACCTACCAAGTGCCGGTCGAAGTTCGCGGTGATCGCAAGATCCACCTCGCCATGACATGGATGCTCGATGCCGCCACCGCTAAGAGTGGCAAGGCCTTCGATGTCCGTTTGGCCGATGAGCTCATGAACGCCTACAACAACACCGGCGACGCCATCAAGAAGAAAGAAGACACGCATAAGATGGCCGAGGCTAACAAGGCCTTCGCCCACTTCGCCCGTTATTAATTGAGCTAAAGACTCGTCTATTCGGCGAACTGCCACGTCTCAGCTCCGTTGCGCACTCACCGCACCACCAAGTGCGCCTCGTTTGCGCTACTCGCTTATCCTTGCACTTCATCCAAATAGACGAGTCTTTAAGGTTATAACCGTCGCCACGCGCAGCGCGCATTCATCACAGCTGACCTTTTGGTCTCGGTGTGGTAAGATATTGCCCATGCTTTTACGGGCCGACAACATCGAAAAGACCATCGGGGCCAAGCGCCTCTTCACCGACCTCAGCTTGCAGATAGAGGCCGGCGAGCGCGTCGGCCTCGTCGGTCGTAACGGCGTCGGTAAGACGACGCTCTTCGGCATGCTCGAGGGCAGCGACGACGACTTTGCCGGCGAGATCACCCGCCGGCGCGGACTGCGCGCCGTCATGACGGCCCAAGAACACTATGGGCACGCCGGCTCGACCTGCCTCGACTACATCTTGGGCAGCCTGCCGGAGTACACCGAGCTTCACCAGATTGTCACGACCTACCCGGCCACCATGGGCCACGACTTAAAGAAGATCCAAGTCTACACCGAGGCGCTCGAGCGCTTTGCGGCGCTGGGCTATGAGACGGCCGAGGCCAAGGTGCTGGCCGCGCTCGAGCAGTATCAAATCGCTGGCGACTTGGCGCGCGGCCCGCTATCCAACCTCTCCGGCGGTCAGAAGCGCTTCGTTGAGCTGGTCAAAGTCACCGAGGCCCAAGCCGACCTAGCCCTGATCGACGAGCCGACTAACCACATGGACTACGTCGCCAAGACCGCCTTCATCGGCTGGATGAAGCGCACCCCGCTAACGGTCGTCGTCATCACTCACGACCGCGACGTCTTGGGCGTAGTCGATCGCATCATCGAGCTACGCGACGGCCAAGCCTTCAGCTTCAACGGCAACTATGATGCCTATTTGAGCCAAAATAGTACCCAGACCGTCACCGCCATCAACCAGTACGAAGTCGCCCAGCGCACCATCGAGAACTTAAAGAAGCAGATCACCTACGCTCGCAGCAAGAAGTCCGGCTGGAGCGGCACGGCCGACAAGAAGAACCCGTTCGTGGTGATGGAGGAGCGGTTGATGAAGGAGCTGAAGCGCTTGCAGGCCAAGGTCGGTCGGCCGTCGTTCTGGATCGATCAGGAGTCGGTCGGCCAGCTTGGCGACCGAATGGTCGAGCGCTATGATCGTTATAAGAGCCGCTCCATCAAGCTGAGCGGCCTCGATGCCGAGGCCCGCGGCAACCAGATGTTGGTGGCGCGCGATCTCGCCGTCGGTTACGCCGAACCGCTCTTTCGCGACCTCGACTTCGCGCTCAGTCCCGGCGGCCGCCTCCAGATCCGTGGTCGTAACGGCGCCGGTAAGACGACGCTGATCAACGCTCTACGCGCGTCGCTGGGCGACAAAGCCGCCGGACCGACCGTCTTCGGTGGTGCCATCGAGGTGCTCCG
>CAYMAB010000033.1:0-6081 GCA_964388345.1 uncultured Candidatus Saccharimonadales bacterium | reverse complement strand
CCGCGCTGGAAGTGCGCGCCCACGACGTGCCGTTCATGATCGAGCACGGCCAGCCTAGTAGCTTGATTCTGTGGGGGCCACCCGGTAGCGGCAAGACGACGCTGGCGCGCATCATCGCCGGCTCGGCCGAGGCCGCTTTTGAGGAGCTCTCGGCCGTCACGGCTGGCATCGCCGAGGTCAAGCAAGTGATCGAGCGAGCCAAAGAGCGTCGCAAGCTCGGGCAGCGCACCATCCTTTTCGTTGATGAGATTCATCGTTTTAATAAGGCCCAGCAGGATGCCTTTCTGCCGCATGTCGAGACCGGCACCATCATCTTGATCGGCGCCACCACCGAGAACCCATCGTTCGAGGTGATCGGGCCGCTTCTGTCACGGGCCCAAGTGGTGGTGCTGGAGCCGCTCGGCGCGCCCGAGCTGGTCCAGATCGTCACCAAGGCCATGAGCGAGCTGCCGGGAAAGACCATCGAACCGGCGGCGGCCCAGCTCCTAGCCGAACTGGCGGCCGGCGACGCCCGAGTGGCGTTGAATGGACTGGAGACGGCCACGAAGCTTGCACCGGAGATCACGACCGAGACGATCAAGCAGGCGCTGCAGAAGACCAGCCTGCGCTACGACAAGACCGGCGAGTACCACTACAACCTGATCTCGGCTTACATCAAGAGTCTGCGCGGCGGTGACGTCGATGCGGCGCTCTTCTACCTCGCCCGTATGCTAGAAGGCGGCGAGGATCCCAAGTTCATCGCCCGCCGCCTCGTCATCTTCGCCTCCGAGGATGTCGGCGTGGCCGATAACTATATGATCATGCTGGCCGTCACCGCCTTCCAGGCCGTCGAGCGCATTGGGCTGCCGGAGTGTCAACTGACGCTGTCGCACGCCACCGTCGCCTTGGCCACCGCCCCGAAGTCGCGCACCACCACCGATGCGCTTGGGGCCGCCCAGCGCGCCGTGCGCGATCATCCGACCGCCGAGGTCCCGTTGCACCTCCGTAACGCTCCCACCAAGCTGATGAAAGAGTTAGAGTATGGTAAAGGCACTAAGTGGGAGGCTGGCTTTGTGCATCCCGAGGGGTTCTTGCCTGAGGAGCTAAAGGGGGAGAAGTTCTATCGGCCGGATTCAGATTCGTAGCGACGTCCCGATCGGGACGAGCGCCGCGGCGGCAGGCCTCGTGGATCATTGACAAACCGCCGGTCTGATCGTTAAACTAAGCACAAGCATTAATAAAAACGGGATACCAAAAGCAATCATGGCAAAGAAGAACTCCGGCGTCGAAGCCGACAGCGTCTATTTCCTGAAAGTCCTGCTCTACTTCACCGTCGGCACCATCTGGCTGAAGGTCAACGGTCGCACCGTCTTCCCGATCGGTCTCGTGCTCGGCCTGCTCTTTAGCAGTCACGACCACTTTCGCATCGATCGCAAGATCGAGTACGCCATCCTCTTGGTGGCGGCGCTGCTCGGTCTGGCCGGCTTCGGCGTCTTCCTGGGCCTAAAGGTTTAGGACTGGCGCAGGAAGTCGATCGACTTCACTAGGATCAAGGCCAGAAAGGCCAGCGCCGTAATCGAGAGCGTGCGCCGCAGCGTGTCGAGTGAGTGCGGCACCACGATATAGACCGCGATCAGGGCGATGTAGGCCATGACCAAGTGAAAGAGTTTGATTTGGTGAAGTTTTTCCATATAAGTTCCGTTGATACCCCTTTATATCACAAAAGCTGGCTTGGGTCAATGGTTTTATGATCAATTGGGCTAAGCCAATTGAACTATGCTATGCTGGGTGGCGCACCGCCTAGGGAGGTCTGCACCTTGAACCCGCCAATCGTTCGATTGTCCATCACTCGTACCGCGAGTACGCCGCCGGTCTTCGCTGCCGCCTTCGACACCGATCGGTTCGCCCGCCAAGCTAGCAAGACGGTGGTCGGCGAACCGGTTCACCGAGGCAACTTGCGCTCGATTGATACCACCACCCGCTTCGAGGTCGTGTCGACTCCCTCGATCCCAGATATTGCGGAGGGCGAGTGGGCCGTCTGCCTGAGCCTCGTCCGTGCCGGGACCCGCCTTGAGTCGATACTGGCCGGGCTAGAGGAGCTCGCCGTCGAGACGGCCAAGTGCACGCTCGGGCCCAATCAACGAATCCAGCTCTTCATCGTGATCATCCCGAACTGGGTGGATCGGTTGGCGACGGCACCCGAGCACGAGAGTTGGTGGCTCGAATCGGTCCGCGTGGTGGCGAGGTGAGCCGAATCACTCCGGGGTGGCTGCATTCGCAGGGTCGGAGGGGATAGACCTCTCCGGCTCACCCCGTTTTTAGCTTGACGCTCATCTGGTTTATTGGTAAGATTGCGCGGTACGAGTTGGCGGGTTCATCATCCGCTCTAAACATCTAAGGAGTAATCCGTCTGGCGCGTGGACAGGTCTCAAGCAAGAGAAACCGGCCGGCCGCCAGCATTATTTGTGCCATGAAGGCGATCCTAGGAACCAAAGTTGGTATGACTCAAATCTTCGACGAGGCCGGTAACGTAGTGCCGGTGACGGTCGTGGAGGCGGGTCCGTGTGTGGTCGTGCAGGTCAAGACGACCGAGCGCGACGGCTACGAGGCCGTCCAAGTCGGCTTCGGCAACAACAAGCGCTTGGCCAAGCCACAAGTCGGCCACGCCAACAAGAGCAAGTCGAGCCCACAGGTGATGCGCGAGTTCCGGCTCAGCGCCAAGGATGAGGCCTTGACGGTCGGCACCACCTTCGATGTCAGCGTCTTCGAGGTCGGTGAGAGCATCCAAGTCAGCGGTACCAGCAAGGGCAAGGGCTTCGCCGGCACCATCAAGCGTCATAACTTCAGCCGCGGGCCCAAGACCCACGGTTCACATAACTACCGCGCGCCGGGCTCGATCGGCTCCGGCTACCCCGAGCACGTCTTTCGTGGCATGCGCATGGCCGGCCACATGGGCACTGATCGCACGACCGTGCGCAACCTCAAGGTGGTGTTGGTGGACGCCGAGCACAACTTGATTGGTCTGCGCGGTGCCGTGCCGGGCCCGCGCAAGGGTCTGGTGGAACTGCGAGGCCAGCGTGGCTAAGGCGGCGCTCTACAGTGCGGCTGGAGTCAAGCAGTCCGGTGACATCACGCTCGACAAGGCCGTCTTTGGCCTAGCTCCCAACGCCGAGCTCTTAACGCTGGCCTACAACGCCTACCTATCGAATGGCCGCAGCGCCCACCCGAACACGCTGACGCGCGGGTTGGTGCGCGGTGGCGGCCGCAAGCCGTGGCGCCAGAAGGGCACCGGCCGCGCTCGCGTCGGCTCCATTAGAGTGCCAGAGTGGAAGGGCGGCGGCGTCGTCTTCGGCCCGACCGGTATCGAGAACCACACCGTCAAGCTGCCAATCAAGATGAAGCGACTGGCGCTGCGCCAAGCCCTCAGCGTCCAGGCCAGCGAGGGCCTCGTCACTGTTATGAGCGACTTCAAGCCCAAAGATGGCAAGACCAAGGCGACCGTTGAGTTACTATCCAAGTTGAAACTCTCTGGCCGGATCCTTGTAGTGCTGGAGCATAAAGATGAGTTGGTAGAGCGGGCCACTCGCAACGTCGCTGGGCTGGTCGCCGCCGCCGCCACCTACTTGAACGTCTTCGATATCTTGAACGCCGACCAGATCGTCGTAACCGAGAAGGCGCTCGAGGCCATCGGCCAGTGGCTGGCCGTCACCGAGAAGGCTACTCTCAAGGCAGCGGCGCCGGCCGAGACCAAGCCCGCTACCACCAAGGCGGCTACTAAGCCAGCGACAAAGCCAGCCGCGAAGACGGTGACCAAATGAGTCAACTGGTGCTCATCCCCAAGGTCAGCGAGAAGGCCATCGCCGCCGCCGAGCGCGGCCAGTACGTCTTCGAGGTACCGACGGCCACCAACAAGGTCGAAGTGGCCCGAGCCGTCGCGGCCCAGTTCAACGTTAAGGTCGAGACGGTCAACATGTTGATCACCAAGGGCAAGCTCAAGCGTTTTCGCCGTAGCCTCGGCCAGCGCGTCGACGTCAAGAAGGCCATCGTGACGCTTAAGAAGGGCCAATCGATCAAGCTCTTCGAGGGAGCCAAGTAATGGCCATCAAACTCTATAAACCGACCACCCCGGCCCGCCGTGGCATGACGACGGCCGACACCGCCGCCATCACCAAGAAGCGACCGCAGAAGTCGCTGCTGGTGGCTAAGAAGACCGGCTCGGGGCGCAACAACCAGGGCAAGATCACCATTCGTCACCGCGGCGGCGGCGTCAAGCGCTTCTACCGTCTCGTCGACTTCAACCTCGTTACCAGCGGCGCGACCGTCAAGGCGATCGAGTATGACCCCAACCGCAGCGCCCATATCGCCCTGATCGAGCTGGCCGATGGCCGCCACGGCTACATCTTGGCCGGCGCCGCCATGAAGCCGGGCGACGTGATCAAGGCCGGCGAGGGCGCCGAGGTTAAGCGCGGCCACCGCTTGCCGCTACGCTTGATTCCTGTTGGCTCGCAGATCTATAATATTGAACTGACCATCGGCCGCGGTGGCCAGTTGGTGCGCAGCGCCGGCGCCCGTGCCCAGCTGGCGGCCAAAGAAGGCGACTTCTGCCAAGTCAAGCTGCCCAGCGGCGAGGTTCGCCTGATCCACCAGAACTGCCAAGCCACGCTCGGCAGTGTCGGTAACGAGGCTCACCAGAACATTAAGTACGGCAGCGCCGGCCGCAAGCGTCGCCTCGGGTGGCGCCCAGCCGTTCGCGGTAAGGCTATGAACCCGGTCGATCACCCCCACGGTGGTGGTGAGGGCGCCCACGACATCGGTCTGCGGGGCGGCCCGGTGACACCGTGGGGTAAGCCGGCGCTCGGGTACAAGACGCGCAAGCGCAAGGCCACCAACGCCATGATCGTGCGTGGCCGTAACCAAGGTAGGAGACACTAAGATGAGTAGGTCGCTCAAGAAAGGCCCATACGTCAACGATCGGCTGCTGCGCCGCATCACGGCTCTAGCGCCCAACGATAAGACGATCCTGAAGACGTGGGACCGCGCCTCGACGATTGCTCCAGAGATGGTCGGCCACACCGTGGCCGTTCACAATGGCCGTGTTCACGTGCCGGTCTTTATTAGTGAGAACATGGTCGGCCACAAGCTCGGCGAGTTCTCTCCAACCCGCAAGTTCCGCAGCCATGGCGGCAAGCTAGCCAAGGAGCAGAAGTGATGAGAGCCCAAGCCACCGCCAAGTTCGTCGGCACCTCCAACCGCAAGATCGGCCTCGTCGCCGCTCTGATTCGTGGGCGCATGGTTGAGGAGGCCGGCGCCGTGTTGGCCGCTACCCCCAAGCGCGCCACCGGCCCGGTCGGCAAGGTGCTCGATTCGGCCGTTGCCAATGCCGAGAACAACCTGAACCTGAAGCGCGCCACCCTGCGGGTCGAGAGCGTCCTCGTGGGAGCCGGTCCAACGCTCAAGCGCGGCCGTGCTCGCGCCAAGGGCCAGTCGGCCCGGATTATGAAGCGCTCCAGTCACATCACCGTCATCGTTAGCGACGATCAGCCGATCACGAAGGCGCCAGTCGCAGCCGCGCAGTCGGCTACCAAAGTCGCCACCAAGGCCAAATCAACCAAGGAGACCAAGTAATGGGCCAGAAAGTCAATCCAATCAGTCTGCGCCTGCAGGTCAATAAGGACTGGCAGTCCAAGTGGTTCAGCGAGAAGGACTACGCCGACTTCCTCGTCCAAGACATCAGGCTGCGCCGCGCCGCCGCCGCCAAGCTCGGTAAGCGCGCCGGCGTCGCCCGCATCGACGTCGAGCGCTCGCCCAACTCGCTGGTTGTGACGATCTATACCGCCAAGCCCGGCGTCGTCATCGGCCGCGGCGGTGCCAGTGCCGAGGAGCTCAAGGCGCTGCTCGGCAAGATCGCCGGCACCAACGTCAAGGTCTCAATCGAAGAGGTCAAGAAGCCGGAGGCCAACGCCGCGCTCCTAGCCGAGAACGTCGCCGGCCAGTTGGAGCGCCGCATCTCGTTTCGCCGGGCCATGAAGATGTCGGTCGAGAATGCCTTAAAGGCCGGCGCCTCTGGTGCCAAGGTCATGGTGGCCGGTCGCCTGAACGGCT
>CAYMAB010000032.1:0-6114 GCA_964388345.1 uncultured Candidatus Saccharimonadales bacterium | reverse complement strand
GCTGACCGAGTACTTCACTGGCCATAAGGCCGAGCTCTGTGGTGACTGCCAGCGCCGCCTCGCCACCAACCCTTTGCGGCTGCTGGATTGCAAAGAGCCGGGCTGCCAGCGCGTCTTAAAGGACGCCCCGCAGATTCTCAACTTCCTCTGTCCTGAGTGCCACCAACACTTCACCGGCGTGCTCGAGTACCTCGATGAGCTCGAGGTGCCGTATGAACTCAACCATCTCTTAGTGCGCGGCCTCGACTACTACACTCGAACCGTCTTCGAGTTCTACGGCGCCCGCGAAGGTGCCCAGAGCGCGCTCGGCGGCGGCGGTCGCTACGACGGCCTCGTGGAACTCTTGGGCGGCCGGCCGACGCCGGCTGTCGGCTTCGGCCTCGGTATCGAGCGGATCATGCTCGAAATGGCGGCGGCCAGCCTGCCGGATCCAGTCCAGCGGCCGGTCAAGGTCTACGTCGCCAGCCTCGGCGAGCCGGCCCGCCTAGCCGGCTTCCGTTTGATCGAGCAACTGCTCGATGGTCGGGTCGGGGCCGCTGGGGCCGTCGACAAGGACGGCATCGCCGGCCAACTCGATCGGGCCAATCGCCTCGGCGTCGATTATGCCATCATCATCGGTCAGAAAGAGGTGCTCGATAAGACCGTCATCTTGCGGGACATGACCTCCGGGGCACAGGAGATGATCCCACTGGCGAAGGTGGTGGCGGAGGTGCAGAAGCGTTTCGCCCCGACCACCCCAAGCGATTGACCAGCCCAGCCAATTGAACTACACTGCAGTCGTCCGATCGATCGACGAAGCGAGTTGACATGTCCAAGAGCAGTTCCGGTGGAGGCGTCGCCAAGGCTCACTCATTCCGATCCGAACCCCAAGAAGATGCGGAGTCTCTCGATCGAGAGCGGTCGCGGCGAGGCCAACTCAACGACCACATTGCGCACTATCGGCGGCTCTATCGGGCGCTCTACGGCAATGAGTCCGATGGCATCATCGCCGGCCGCCAGCTCAAAAACCTGCGCGGTCTCTCCGGCATCGAAGTGGTCCGTGAGGCCATCGAGCGGTTGAGGGAGCGGGCCGAGGCTCGGGGGAGGATCTCAGGGGAGTTCGATGAGGCCCTGAAGGCCTACGACCGGTTTCGTAAGACGTTGCAGGAGGCTCACAAGGAGTATTGACGATCGTGTCGAGTCCACCCAAGGGAGATGAGACGTGCCGGGTAAGAAGCTCCCGAACAGTAAAGAGCTATTGGATAAGCGGCGCTGGGCGAAGCAAGGCCAAGCCAATGGCTACGCCAAGATCATGAAGGAGGTACGGCTCGAATCTCTCGTGAGGCTGCGCGACCAGTTCATCAAACTCCATCTGAGTTTCTATGGCCGAAAACTCGAGCGCTATCTGTCTCGACCGGTCGCTGCCTTGGCCTGCGAGGGTGGAGCGGTCTGGATTCGCGAACGCATGGCCGAGATCGACCGCTTACTCAGAGGTGGTCAGCGGCCGGCCGACGAGGAAGTGTTCTGGGATCTGATCGGTCCTTTCGAAGAACTGCTCGAAGAGGTCTTTCCTCGCGTCAGCCGCGAGAGTGGCTAGACGGTCCCGCTGCCTTCGGGTAGCGGGACCGAGTCATTTTTGCCATAATAGATTCATGAACGACTGCCTCTTTTGCACGATTGCGCACGGTGATAAAGAGAACTTGATCTGGGAGAATGGTGGCTTCGCGGCCTTCAAGGATATCCATCCGAAGGCGCCAGTGCACGTGCTGGTGGTGCCGAAGCGGCATGTCGAGAGTTTGGCCGCACTCGATGATGCGGTGCTGGCCGGGCAACTCCTGATGGCGGTGCGGCAGGTGACCGAGCTGCTCGGTGTGGCCGACGGCTATCGGGTGATCATCAACAACGGTCGTCGCGGTGGCCAGCTGGTCGACCATCTCCACGTTCATGTCTTGGCCGGTCAGCAGTTCCACGATTGAGCTCGGTTGATTCGGCCGCCAGATTGTAGTACACTACATTAGCTATAAAATCGATCTTCACCTAAGGAGGTGACTGGTTTGTTACAAGTTGTGCGTAAAGACGACCGCGAGTCGCTCGAAAATCTGATCCGACGCTTCAACAAGAAGGTTCAGCAGTCGGGCGTCTTGGGCGTGGCGCGGCGCAAGAAGTTCTTCGAGAAGCCGCTCTCCGAGCGCGAGCAGCGCGAGATCGCCATCAGAAAACGAGCTCGTAAAGAGATCAAGGCCAAGCAGTATCTGGGAGTGCGTAGCTAATGACGCTGGTCGAGTTGGAGGGTGACTTGGCCGAGGCGCTGAAGGGCGGCCAGAGCGACCGGCTGCGGGTGCTGCGACTGATTAAGACTGGTCTGCAGAACGAGGCCATCAAGCAGGGTCGCGAGTTGAACGAAGACGAGATCATGCGGGTGGTGGCCCATGAGGCCAAGCAGCGCCGTGACTCGATCGAAGCTTATACCAAGGCCGGCCGCGATGATCTGGCGGCCGCCGAGTCGGCCGAGCTAGAGATTATACAATCGTATCTGCCACAGGCTTTGAGCGAGGCGGAGCTGGCAGAGTTGGTCGAGCAGGCCATCGCCAAGACGGGCGCGAGTGATCAGGGTCGGACCGGTGCCGTCATCGGCGCCGTCATGGCTGCGGCCGGTGGCCGGGCCGACGGTGCGCTAGTGGCACGCTTGGTCCGCCAGCGTCTCGCTAGCTGATGCCGCAGTTGAGCCTTGTTCTCGTCGGCCAGTGGCCGGATGGCGCCGAGGCGGCGATACAGCGGGCCGTCCCACTCATCAATCAGCGTCGCGACCTGCCGGAGCTGGCCGGCCAGATCAACCTTAAACTGGTTGACGAAGCCACCATTCGCGCCTTAAATAAGAGTCATAGTGGGCAAGACAAGGTGACCGACGTGCTCAGTTTCAGTTATATCGAGGACGGCCAAGCACCGGCCAGCGGCGAGCTGGGCGACATCGCTATTGCGGCACCGGAGGCGGCGCGCCAAGCCGCTCGAGCCGGCACCGACCAAGTAACAGAGGTGACGCTGCTCGCCATTCACGGTCTGCTGCACATCCTTGGGCTCGACCACGCCGGGTCGGCCGAGCGCGTCCAGATGGACCGGCTCCAAGGTGGGCTGATGGCGGCGCTCGGCCTAACCTATCGGGATTTCGGATGGCTTTCGTAAAGAGTCTACGCCACGCCATTAGGGGTGTGTTGGCAGTGATAAAGGGCGAGCGCAACGCCCGCCTGCACCTTGTGGCGGCGGTGCTAGCGCTGGCTCTTGGCATGCTCCTCGGCGTCTCGTCGTCGGAGTTGGCCGCCATCTTCTTCGCCGCTCTGATCGTCTTTCTGGCCGAGATGACCAACACGGCCGTCGAGAAGACGCTTGACGTGATTAGCGATCGCAACGATCCGCGCATCGGCCTGATCAAAGACATGACGGCCGGGGCCGTCTTGGTGGCGGCCGTTGGCGCCGTCATCATCGGTGTAGCCATCTTCTATCCCTATCTCTTGGCGTTGGTATGGCAGCACTAGTAGTCATCATCATGGGTCCACCGGGGGCCGGTAAGGGCACCCAGGCGGCGCTGCTGGCCACACGCCTCGGCGGCGTCCACCTGTCGAGCGGCCAGTTGCTGCGCGGGTCCGGCGAGCCGCGACTGCAAGCCATCATGGCGGCCGGCCAGCTGGTGGCCTCGGCCGACGTTGAGCGCCTCTTGACCGGAGCCATCCGAGCCGTTCCGGCCGATCGCCCCATCATCTTGGATGGGTTTGTGCGCGAGTCGAGTGATCTGGCTTGGTTGGAGCCAGAGTTGACCCAGCTCGATCGTTCGATCACGGCGGTTATAAATCTGGCGATAGATCGCCCGGCGGCGGTGGCTCGAAACCTGCAACGCGGACGGGCTGACGATACGCCGGCGGCCCAAGCCGAGCGTTGGCGGCGCTACGCCGAGGAGCGGCCGGTGCTTGAGCACTACCGAGAGCTGGGCCTCTTGCACGAGGTCGATGGGGTGGGGACGGTCGAGGCGGTGGCCGAGCGCATCAACCGGATCGTGGCATGACGATCGCCCCCAAGACCGCCGCCGAGATCGAGCTGATGCGAACGAGCGGCCGCATGGTGGCCGAGGTGCTTGAGCTGATGCGTCGGCGCACGGCCGCCGGCATCACGACCGGCGAGCTAGCCGCCCTAGCCGCCGCCGAGATCAAGCGGCTGGGCGGCGAGGCCGTCTTGCTCGGCTACGAGGGCTTCCCGAGCGTCATCTGCATCTCCGTCAACGATGAGGTCGTTCACGGCATTCCCGGCGGCCGGCGGCTGGTTACCGGCGACATCGTCGGCTACGACCTCTGTGTCGGCTACCGTGGCCTCATCTGCGATGCCGCCATCACCGTGCCGGTCGGGACCGTCTCGGCCGAGGTCGAGCGTTTACTAGCAGCTACCCAAGCGGCGTTAGCTGCGGGTATCGCAGCGGCCAAGCCCGGCCGCCACATCGACGACATCTCCGGTGCTATTGAGCAGCGATTGCGGGCCGATCACCTAGGGGTGGTAGAGGCGCTCTGCGGCCACGGCGTTGGTCACGACGTTCATGAAGACCCCGAGATTCCTAACTTCAGCACCGGCCGACCGGGACCGAGGCTCGAGGTTGGTCAGACGCTGGCGCTCGAGCCGATGGTGACGCTTGGCCGCAAAGACGTCTACATGGCGGCGGACCATTGGACGATTAAGACGCTCGATGCCAGCCTCGCCGCCCAGTTTGAACACACAATTTTGATTACGCCGCAGGGGGCCGAAGTTCTGACCAGATTGTAGTATACTGTTGGCAAGGTGGGCTTGAATGGTCCACCGTCGTGCCCCTATAATAAGCGTTAATAAGGAAGATCTCGTGGCGACAAAGCAGCCCGAAGAGACCTACATCGGCCTCGATATCGGTAGCACCAAGGTAGCCTGTGTCGTCGGTCTCCAAGAAGAGAACGCCGCTGCGCCGAGTGTTATTGGCGTTGGCGTGGCCCCAACCACCGGCATGCGCAAGGGCGTCGTGGTCGACGTTGAAGAAACGGTTAGTTCAATCACGGCGGCCGTCGACGAGGCCGAGCGTATTTCTGGCGTGGCCATCGACCGGGCCACCATTTCGATCGATGGTGCTCATGTCGAGAGCCTCAACTCGACCGGCACGATCGCCGTCGGCCGGGCCGACCAAGAGATCACCATCGATGACCTGCGCCGGGCCGAGGAGGCGGCTACGGCCGTGCAGTTACCGCCCAACCGAGAGATTCTCCAAGTCTTCGCTCGTAGTTATACCGTCGACGGTCAGACCAACATCAAGGATCCCGTCGGTATGAACGGCGTTCGCCTCGAGGTTGAGGCCCACATCGTCACCGGCGCGACTCCAGCCATCAAGAACCTCAACCGCAGCATCTACCAGGCCGGCATCGATATCGAGGGCCAAGTGCTAGTGCCGTTGGCGGCCGCCCGAGCCGTCCTGACGAAGCGCCAGAAGGAGCTGGGCGTGGCGGTGGTCGACATCGGCGGCGGCACCACCGGCCTCGCTATTTATGAAGAGGGCGACGTGCTCTACTCGAGCGTACTGCCGGTCGGCGCCGGCCACATCACCAACGATCTCGCCATCGGTCTGCGCACCAGCATCGAGGTGGCCGAGAAGATCAAACTGAAGTACATCAACGACCATCCCGGCCGCATCGGCTCGACCGAGAAGGTTCGGATCGAGGAGCTTTCGAACGACGAGATGGTGGTGCCGCGTCGCGAGCTCAACCGTATCGCCGGCGCCCGACTCGATGAGATCATGCAGATGATCTCGGCCGAGCTGGCTAAGGTCGGCAAGGTCGGCATGCTGCCGGCCGGGATCGTTCTAACTGGTGGTGGCGCCAAGCTGGCTGGCATGGCCGAGCTGGCCAAGGAAGCGCTGGGGCTGCCGGCCGTGATCGGTAAGCCGGAGGGTCTCTCTGGCATCGCCGACCGCGTCAACGACCCGGCCTTCGCCGCCCCGATCGGCCTGATGCTTGAGAACATGACGCATGCCAGCACCGGCGATCGGACCAATCAGCGCATCGGTCAGACGGTCGAGAAGATCAAGCAGACCATTCGAAACCTGCTGCCCTAGCGCTCGTTAGAGCAACAAATGTACTC
>CAYMAB010000031.1:0-6129 GCA_964388345.1 uncultured Candidatus Saccharimonadales bacterium | reverse complement strand
GCCTTTAACTCCTTTTGGATGGTGCGATAGTCGCGCTTCACATCGGTCGAGTTGACGTCGATGAGGTGCACCAGCACGGCGGTGCGCTCGATGTGGCGCAGGAACTCATCGCCCAAGCCCTTGCCACGGCTAGCGCCTTCGATCAGGCCGGGGATGTCGGCCACCACCAAGGTTGCGCCGTTAATCGTGGCGACGCCAAGGTTCGGCGTCAGTGTGGTGAAGGCGTAGTCGGCGATCTCCGGGCGGGCGTTACTAATCACTGAGAGCAGCGTCGACTTGCCAGCGTTCGGCAACCCGACGAGGCCGATGTCGGCCACCAGCTTGAGTTCGAGGCGTAGGGCGCGCTCCTCGCCCGGCTCCCCGAGCTCGGCCACCCGCGGCGCTTGGCGGGTCGAGGAGGTGAAGTGGGCGTTGCCGAAGCCGCCGCGGCCGCCGGCCGCCACGACCGTGCGCTCGCCATCGGTGGTGAGGTCGAAGAGCTTGGTCTCGCCGTCGTAGACGAGCGTACCGACCGGCACCTTGGCGACGACGTCGACGCCAGAGCGGCCGTGCGAGCGGTTCTGACCGCCGGCCTGCCCGGGCTCGGCCGCCAGCGTCTGGTGGTTACGAAAGGCCGCCAGCGTGTTTAAGTTATGGTCGACCTCGAAGATGACGCTACCGCCATCGCCGCCATCGCCGCCATCTGGGCCGCCCATGGCACGATACTTCTCGTGGCGGAAGCCCATGCGACCGTCACCGCCCTTCCCGGCCTTGACCTCGATTTCGATGTTATCGGCAAACATGGCTCGATTATACCATACATATATTGACAATGTCAGTGTTTATGTTAATGTGAAGGAAGTTCGTCTCCGCACCTTCAGTTCGCCGATCGTCCGGGAGGACATCATGGTACGCCAGTTCCGTTGTCTTGCGCCCATTCTGGCCGTCGTCATGATCGTGCTGGCCGGCTGCGGTGGCCACAAGTCGGCGGCCACGCCGACGCCCAGCCCGACGTTCACCGTGGCACCGCTCGTAACACCGCCACCGATACAAACCCCGCCGCTCGATCTCTCAACGGCCCCGCGTCCGGGTCAAATCAAGGTCATCGGCCACGCTTCCTATACCGTCGAATGTTCATCCCAGAGCATCAAAGGTGGGGAGGGCCCGGGGATTCTCTCGTTCAGGGACTCTCTCTATCCAAACGGGGTCGAACTTGACGGTCCATGGGAAGTCAACTTGATCAACAGCATCGTTGGGCCCAAGTACGTCTCCTATCGAATTGGCGCTCTGCATGCCGATGAGAGCCCCAAGTGGTACTTCCGAGCCGTGGTCTACGACGAGATCTTTCAAAGATCCAAAGGAGACCACGACGACATCGCCCACTACACGGCGCCGATCTCCTGCCAGCTCCACCTCGCGAAGGGCGCTACCGTTACCTCAACGACGACCTCGGCCTGAGACGGCCCCGACCCCGAACGATGAAGACCCCGGCCTTCACGGTTCGGGGTCTTCACGTTCGATGGCCTACTTACTTAATAGATGTACCTAAAGTCTCCGGCGCTGGCCCAGCGGTAGTCGACGCGGTCCCAACCGCCGTTGTAGTTCATCTCCGAGACCTCGACTTGACCGCCGTCGACCTTCTCGACGTAGGCGACGTGGCCGTAGTAGCCGGCACCGGTCCAGGCGATGGCGCCGGCGGCCGGGGCCGAGCCAACCTTGTAGCCGCTCAGCTTGGCGTCGTAGTACCACGTATTGGCGTCGCCCCACGTACTGGGGACGTAGCGACGAGTAGCGACGTAGTAGGTACAGTAGCCGAAGGCGTAGCCGTTGCCGCCGAAGCTGAGGCGCGGCAGGGCGCTGAGCAGCTTGGAGCCGCTCGAGCCACCGGTAGCGATAGCGGTACCGACCTTGGCAGCGGCTGGGGCGTTTGGCAGCACACCATCAGGAATGATGATGTGCTGGCCGGCCGATAGGCCCGTCACCTCGGCGTCGTTGAAGCTGGTGATCTGGGCGGCGTTGGCTTGGTACTTGGCGGCCAAGGTGGCGGCGGTGTCGCCGGCCTGGACGGTATAGAGCAGGCCGCTGATGGGCAGGATGGTGAGGCTCTGGCCGGGCTTGATGGCATCGGCATCCGTTAGGTTATTGGCCCACTGCAGAGTGCTGGTCGTGATGTTGAACTTGCTGGCGATACCAGAGAGCGTGTCGCCATCGGCGACGTTATAACTGAAGGGGTCCTTGCTGACGGTACCGGCCGTCGCCACGACTTGGCGCTTGGCTAGGGCATCGTTGCCGTCCGTCGGCAGCGCCACTTGGGCATTCAGGGCCGTGGCCGTCTTGGTCGCATCGATCGCGACTGGTAGGGCCGTCTTCTGGGCGACGCTGGCGGCGACCGTCAAGGCCGAGGCCGTATCGAGCACGGCGCCATAGCCGCCGCTACGCTCCGGGGCTACCTTGGTACCCAAATGCGAGCCGGTCGAGTTGCCGGTGGCGACAACCAGCGCTACGGCCGTGAGGGCAGCACCGTGTAGCACCAAGCGCCTCGGGGTGGCTTGAGCGAAGAGTTTACGGAGTAGTTGAACGTTTCGATCGGTGGCCTTGACTGTTAGATGGGCCAGCGATGTGATTTGGCGAAGGTTTGGAAGCTTTGAGACTTTTATTTTCGAGACGGACTGAGTGGCTCCGGTTCGCATCGACCATGGGGCCGATCCGAACGATTCGAGGGAGCCGCCGAGGGCTTCTCTACTAATAAGATTTCTCCACCCCACTTGATTATCAAGCAGGAACTGACCAGTCAGTCTTCCCCGTGAGGCGGGCAGAAGGGTTTCGACCTTGGGTTAAGCCTTCGTATCGACTGAAATGATCAGGCCATACAACAAGCCCAAGCCGATAGCGCTTACGCTTATTGATGTACCCTCCAACTCTAGCAAGCGCCTTTTTACCTGTCAACCGTAGCTAAAATGGGCTTTGGCAGTCTAGTCAACGCTGACAACATGTTCTGACTTCGGCCCGATCTGAGGCCGAGATGACCACGGGCGGCTCGGACATAATCCGAACCGCCCGCTAAGAGCGTGGCCGGGCCTTATAGGCCTCGTGGCCCTCGTGCGTCAAGCGCCAGCGCCCGGTTCTGGTATCGGTCTCGGACTGATAGTCGGTGGCTTGATTATGGAAGAACAAACCCTCCAAGATGCGGCCAGTTTTGACCTCCGAGAGCTTGGCTCGAGCCGCCACCTCGGTGACCGTCAAGCCGTAGGGGCCACGTTTGCCGCCATCCTTCCAATCCTTCCAGTCTCGACGCAGCGCCCACATCACGCGCGTGGGATCTGGCCGATCGTCCCGACTGCCTCGGCTACGCTTCGCCATAGGGAACCTCGATCTCAATGCGATCGTCGGCCGCCGCGAACGACAGGCTCACGAGATCACGGCCTTGCATCTCCAGAATGGCGCCGATTACGGCTACCGGATTACGATCGGTTTGGGCACTGACGAGCCCGATCAACCGGCCGAGCTCTATTCGAGCCTCCGACGACTCTGAGAGTGCCGCTTGAATGATCGCTATGAGCTCCTCCGGATCGCTGCCGGAAGAGTCAGCCGTAGATGCCATCACTCCTCCTGTCAACGAACACGGATTTTAACCTAATTATCTAACCATGGAGCCGATTTAGCAAATCTGGTGGCTACTGCCCCAAGTACTTGGCGACATTGGCTTGATGGGCGGCGAAGGTGGTGGCGTAGTGGGTGACGCCGGACTTATCGGTAACGAAGTAGAGGTAGTTGGTGGCGGCCGGGTGTATGACGGCCCCAATGGCGGCGAGGCCGGGATTACAGATGGGGCCGGGCGGCAGGCCGATGTTTTGATAGGTGTTATACGGCGAGGCGACTTGGGCCGGAGCGGCTGGGTCGCCGAGCTTAGGGTTAAGCGAGAGGGCATAAAGCGATGGCACGTCCGACTCCAGCTTCATGCCGAGCGCAAGGCGTTTCAAGAAGATCTGGGCGACGATCGGTCGATCGGCCGGATTTGCAACCTCCTTCTCCACCATCGAGGCCAGCGTGATGCCTTGGTGCAGCGTCAACCCCTCGGCCTTGAAGCCGGCGACGTCGGCTGGCGTGACCTTGCGATCGAAGTTATCGAGCATCTCGGCCACCAGTTGGTGTGGCGTGGTCGAGGGCGAGATTTCGTAGGTGTCGGGGAAGAGATAGCCCTCGAGGGTGGCGCCGGACGGGCGGGCGGCCAGAAACGTGTTGGGGTAGCTATCGCTCAGAGCGGCCGGCAGCTCGGTGCCGCGCAGCCACGTCTCGGCGGCGCTGTTCTCGATCTGTTGAATGGTGGCGCCCTCCGGAACGAGAAAGGCCTTGTTGACGACGATGCCGCGGGTGATGATGCGGGCGTTGGTGGTGGTGGGGTCGGCCGGGATGAGCACGTAGTAGCCGGCCTCGACCTTGCTGCGCAGCCCATTTAAGACGAGGTAGAGCTCGAAGGCCCAGCGGCTGCGAATGAGCCCGGCGGCTTGGAGCTCGCCGGCGATGGTCGAGAGGTGCTCACCCTTGGTGATGCTGATGGCCACCGGCGTCGTCTGGCTCGGGTCGGCCGGGCGCAGGTTCCAACGGTACCAGCCGTAGAGACCGCCGATGATGGCGAGCAGACCGGCGACGGCGGCCCACGTGATGATGTGGCGGCGACGTCTCCTCATCGGGCATCCAAGTGATCTTGCAGAATGATGGCGGCGGCGGCTTGGTCGACGTCGGCCTTAGCGCGAGCTGGGCCGGCTAGCTCCGAGGTGAGCGCCTCGTCTTGCAGATGAACCGCTAGGCCAAAACGTTTAAGATCGGCGGCGAAGCGCTCAGCCGCGGCGCTCTGGGCCGTGCGATCACCTTCGAGGTTGCGTGGCCAGCCGACGACGAGATCGGTGATGGCGTGCTGCTTGATCAAGGCCGCCAACTGCGACGGAAACCGGTCGTCGTTCGGCAGCGTGACGAGCGGGCGGGCCACCGCCACTTGGGCCTCGGCCAGCGCCACGCCGATGCGCCGCTCACCGAAATCGAGACCAAGCCAGCGCCTATCCACCCTGCCCGGCAACGTTGATGGTGACCTTGATGCGGCCGGCCCGGCTGGGCAGCTTGGTCGACCAGCTCGGCCAGAGGTTGATGACGGCATGGTCGACACCGGGCAGCGCCGAGAGGCTGTCGCTAGCGTCGCCGGCCGGCTTGCCCTTGATCTTAGCCACGATGGCGGCGCTGTCGAGCTTGGCGCCGGCGTAGGCCGTCACCGTTACGGCAAGCGTCTGGCTGCCGTCGGTATTGGCCTTCGTTAGGCTGAACTGAGCACCGCCGGCGCCATCGTCGTAGACTTGGTCGGCTAGGCCAACTTGCTTTAGCACGCGATCTTTTAAGAGCGCATCGAAGTCGCCGTTACTGATGGCCAAGCCGGTGTAGGTAGCGGTGACCTTGACGGTGACGGTGCTGGCCTGTGCGCCGACGGCCGGATCGCTTGAGACGTTGGTCTGGCCTTGGGTGGCGGTCTCGTTGATCAAGCGGTCGCCGCTCGGAGCTTGACCAGACAGCGCTTGCAGCCCGGCGCTCTTGTTGCCGCTGAGCAGGCTGGCGACGGCGTTATCGACATCGCTCTGGGCCACGATCGTGATGGTCTTAGAGACACCACCGGACATCTGGTTGCCGGCGAAGTGGACGTAGGTGGCACCGGAGCTGGGAATGCCGCCGGTGGTGTAGGCGGCCGGGGCGAGGTTGTATGAATCACCGTTCTTGGCGGCCGTAACGGCCACGCTGGCGGTGGTAGGCGCCGCGCAGCTGCCGTGGGAGAAGTTGGCGTCTGGGATAGCGACGGCTTGGTTGCTAGTGAACTGCTGCCCAGCGGCGGCCGTGAAGATGGTGCCGGCCGGTAGGCTGCCGGGGTTATAACAGTAGTTACTGATGGTGATGGTGCCGCCGGCCTTGGTGCCAACGTCTTGGGTACCGGTAGCGTTAACTTGCTGGCTGAGGTCCTTGGTGGTCTGGACGGTCTGGGCCTTCAGGACCCCACCGGGGATGTCGGTAGCGGTGGCGGCCGGGCTGGCGGTGAAGTTGACGGCCGTCTGGACAGCCGAGCCCTTGGCGTAGATCGTCACCTTGGCCGAAGCGAGTAGATAGTTGAGCACG
>CAYMAB010000030.1:0-6162 GCA_964388345.1 uncultured Candidatus Saccharimonadales bacterium | reverse complement strand
CCGTCCCTGATAGGTAAAGGCCGTGCCCTGGGCAAACAAAGTGAAGAAGGCAGAATGCAAAATGCAGAGTGGGATCAAGACCAGGACAAGTTTCAGTTTTGTTTTCATAGGTTTGACAACTTTGGTTAACAGCCACATCGCACCAGCTCCGCCAAGGGAGTCGGTTGGGCGAAATACCATCCGTTTGTAATATAAACGACCGCCAAAAGACAAGGAGTTACGAATGCTGCGGGTCGATGAGGCTGGAAGTTAACGATGGAACGAGAGCCAAACTCACCAGAACAGATCAACCTACCGAAGCCAGAACTCGAGAAGCGGCCGGAGCGAGCAACCTCACCGGAAATCTCGCAGGAGAGTGAGGCCAAGCGCCAGCGCCAAGTCGAGCAGGCCCGCCAGACCATCGAACGGCAGCAAGAGACGGCCGATACGGGCGAGCGGGCGCCGGTGGCCAAGGCCAAGGCGATCCTGACCAACATCGACTACGACCGAGCCTACAAGGACACCATGCAGAGCCTGCAGCGCCACCTAAAGCCGGCCAGCCGGACCTTTAGTCGGGTGATTCATAATCCAGCCATCGAGCGGGTCAGCGAAGTGGCCGGCCAGACCGTCGCGCGGCCATCGGTGATGCTTGGGGCCACCACCACCGCCCTAATCGTCGGCTCACTCACCTACGCCACCGCCAAGCGCTACGGCTTCACGCTCTCTGGCTCCGAGCTGATTCTCAGCCTGCTCGCCGGAGGCGTCATCGGTGCCATCATTGAAGGGCTCACTAAGCTCTTCAAGCGCCGCTAGCTAACCCTGAATCACATTTCCCTTCTCGTCGACGAAGATCTCACCGGGCTTTAGCTTGGCCTTGATGGTGTCCTTTGGTCCAGTGCTGGCCTTATCGGCCGGCGGAGTGGCCGACGCCGGCGCAATTGGCGTCATGGCTGGTCGGGTAACCGGGACCGCCGCTGGTGTTGGAGTTGAGCTTGGAGCTGGAATGGCCGCCGGAACTGGCGTTTGAGTAGGTGTCGGTGGCTGCACGTTTCGAATCGGCGCCGGTGACGGTGCCGGCTGAGCTGGCTGCGGTTGCGGTCGCTGAGCCGACCGGTTGGGCCGACGGCGCTGGCGCTGATGCGTAGTGGTGATACGAGGCGGCTGGCTGGCTGGTGATGGGCTCAGCTGAACCGGTGCCGGCGTTGGAGTTGGAGTTGGAGTAGGAACGGGGGTTGGGGCCGGGGTCGGCGGCGGAGCCACGGGCGCAGATACCACCGGAGCCGGTGCTGGAGCGACGACTGGAGCCGGCGCGGGCGCTGGCTGAGGTGACGGCACGCTCGGAGCCACCAATGGTGGCGGCTCGAGGGGTGAGTCGAGCGGCACCACCGGCCCGGCCACCGGACTTGGGGATGGAGACGGTGGTGGAGATGCCGCTGGAAGCGGCGTTGGAGCAGTCGTTGCAGTGACCGGCGCAACTGGAGCAAGTGGAGGCGCCACGGGGGCGGGAGCGGCAACACCGAGGAGTTGGTCGAGTTGATCTTGCATCTGGCGGTCGGTCGAGGCGGCTTCCAGAGATGGCGGTGGAGCGGATGAGACCGGCAGCGTCGGTGGTGGCGGCTCGAGCGGAGGCGCAGCCGGAGGCGGAGCCGCTGGGGTCGGTGGAGCGGGCGCTGGCTTGATATCGCTGAGATTGAGCGTGCCGTGGTCACTCTGAGCTGGTGGTGGTGGAGCAGCCGGGGCCGGCACTACCTGAGCCACCGGCGGTGAGGTCGGAGGGGGTGGCAGCACGGGAGCCGGTGGCGGAGTCGGCGTGGGTGGAGTTGGTGGTGGCGGCTCGCTCGGTGGCGGACTGGCTGGGGTGGGGCTCTGTGGACTCATCCTAGCTATTATATCAGCCTCCACGCGAGCCTTCGGCAGACCGAACTTAGCCGCCGACAGTTGCTTGACGGCCGCCGCCATCTCGGGGCTGGCGGTCTGCAGCGGCGGCAGCGCCTCGAGCGTGAAGGGCTGCGACGGCAGCCCGCCAGTCATTAAACGAATGACAGCTTGATGGTTGGGGATGTTGACGAGATCGCGGGCGTCGAAGACCGGCGCAAATTGCTTCACAAGGAAGTCGGCGTCCTCTGGGCCGGTGCGATAGCTCATGATCGTGCCGACGTTACCGAAGACGGCCGTGCGAATCTCGTCCGAGAGCTGCCCGATGAACTGGTTGGCCACGATCAAGTTCAGCCGGTACTTACGCGCCTCGGACAGGATGCTGGCAAACGAGTCGGTCGAGAAGTTCTGAAACTCATCGACGTAGAGGCAGAAGTCCGGCCGCTGATCCTCCGGCGTGGTGGCCCGGCTCATGGCGGCGGCTTGGAACTTGATGACGAGCATCATGCCGAGCAGGCTGGAGTTGAGCTCGCCGACTTGGCCCTTGCTCAAGTTCACGATCAAGATCTTATGCTCGTCCATGACCTTGCGCAGATCGAAGGCGCTCTTGGTCTGGCCGATGATGTTACGCATCATCTCGTTCGACATAAAGGCGCCGAACTTGCTGACGAACCAGCCGAGCATCTCGCTCTTGTGGTAGTCGCTGGTCTGGGCCATCTCCTGCGTCCAGAAGTCGATGACGGTCTGATCGGTGACGTACTTAAACTTCTGCTTCAAATAGGTGGCATCGGTGAAGACCTTGGGAATCTCGATGAAAGTGGCACCGTTCGGATCGCTCATCAGAGTGAGAGCAGCGTTGCGGAACCAGTGCTCATAGCGCGGCCCGATGATGCCGGTGTGGCCGGGGTCGTAGAGCTTATAGAGCATGCCGATGGCCTCTTGGATCAAGAAGTCCTTCTGGTCGGGCGAGCTGAACTCGAAGAGGTTGAGTCCCAGCGGACTGGCGGTGTCGCCGGGATTGAAGTAGATGATGTCCTCGGCCCGATTCTTCGGCACCATACTGATCAGCCGCTCGGCCGTATCGCCGTGCGGGTCGATGAAGGCGAAGCCGCGGCCGCCGAGCATATCTTGGACCGCCATGTTCTCAAGCATCGTCGACTTACCGGTGCCGGTCTGTCCAACGATGTAGGTGTGGCGGCGGCGATCTTCATAGGAGAGGCGGACCTCCTTGCGCTGGCCGCGGAAGGCATTATAACCAAGTAGGAGCCCCTCGGCCGGCAGGTTGATCGGACTGTCGATCTGCTTGAAGGCCTCGCGCTCCACCTGCGCCGTCGGGCTGGCCTGCTCCTCTGGCAAGTGGAAGAGCGTCGCCAGCTCCACCGAGTTTAAGATGTTGGCGTGGAGCTCCGGTGGAAAGAAACGAAAGATGAAGGCCGTCACTAGGCCGGCGACGTTGCCGGCCGGAATGACCTTAAAACCGTTCAGCCCCGGCGCCTCATAGAGCGCGAAGCTGGAGTTGATCTGACTCATCAACGCCTCCGAGCGCGTCGTCGTCTGGCTGGAGACGAGCACTCGAATGAGCGTCTCGAATCCGGGGTGGCGCGTCTTCTCCTCGACCGCCTCGGTGGTCGACTTATCGAGGCCGGTAGCCGCCTCGGCCGGCTTCTCGCCCTCGGTCTTCTCACCGGTCGGCGACTTAACGACCGCCTTGGCTAGATCCTTGGCGCTGAACTTCAGCCCACCGCTCGGCTGGTTGACGCCCTTGGCCACCGCCTTCGACCGATCGACCCACTTGGCATCGGCCGGCCGAATCATGATCTGCACCGCCGCTCCCTCACCGGCGGCGAGGCCACTCAAGCTATTGAGTAGCGCCGCCAGCGGATCACTCTCGAGTGTATCGTAGGTGGCGATCGGGTAGGCGGCGTCCTTGGCCAAGACGAGCTCGCTACCAACGGTACCGGTCAACTTGCCGGCCGGACTGAAGATGTTGTGATCCTCAACCTCCTCGAGACGAGCGTTGGGATAGGCCGTCGTGATCGCCTGCGTCACGGCCGGGACCAGCTGGACCGGCACGGCCGCATAGAAGTGAATGGTGCCGCCACTGGCCACCAGCTCCAGCGAAAGATGGCGCTGGCCGTAGAAGTTACTGTTAAAGCCCTTGGTGGCGAGACCGGCCAAGAGGCCGTAGAGAATCTCCGACTGAGCGATCTTCAGCTTGGCCTGCCCCACCTTATCACCCCCCTCGCTGGCGCCGACTGGCGGCGGCAGATGAATCAGGATCGGCACCATCTTCAAGCCGCGCTCGATGCCCTTGGCCCGGCGCAGAATTCGACGGTAGTTCCAGAAGGCGAAGGCGCCCACGCCGAGACCGCCGACGACGAGGACGATTAGAATCGCCTCAACCGGTACGCCGCTCACTGCCTAAACCCTCTGCCAATCAAAAGACCGCTCACCTCTCTTCATAGTACTAGGAATCGGTCGGCTTCTTGATATCCTTACCGAACCGCTTATGAATGTAATCGACTTGGAGATCCTCGAAGCCCTCCTCCTCGGCGTGGGGATCCCCGGCCGTCTTCTCCTCCATAGCCTTGGCCGCATCGACCCACTCTTTCTCGATCACATCGACGTCGTCGGCCTGCGCCGGGGTCGGCGTGGCGGAGGCCGGCGGAGTGCTGGCCGTCGTCGCTGGCGCCGCGACCGCCGGGGAAGTCGGTGTCGCCGCCGGCGCCGCTTGGCTGCCAGTGGCCGCCGAATCGGCCGCTACCACCGGCACCGCTTCGGCCCCGGCAACTTGGGCCGGCTTCAGCGGCTCGGGTGAGCTCGGCTGGGGCTGCTGGTTGGGCTTGGTCGGTTCCATCAGGTATCAGTATACCACTTAGGCTTCAGATCGAACTAGTCCCGCACTCGAGCGCCGAACCGCTTCTCGAGAAGCGTCGTGAGCTCAGCCAACCGTTCCTCGGCCTGCCGACTCGTCAGCGTACCCTCAAGCGAACTCATTTCCAGCCGCATGGCAAGGCTCTTCGTCCCATCGGCCAACTCCTTCCCCCGGTAGTCGCTCAAGAACCGGGCGCGGGCGAGGCCGGTGCCGTCAATGGCCGCAGCCACCTCCTGCCACCAGACCTTCTGATCGACGACGATGGCTAGATCGCGCCAGACGCTCGGGTAACGACTGATCGGTCGGTACTGCTTGGCGCGGCGCTGTTGCAGCAGCCGGTCGAGGTCGAACTCAATGTAACCGATGCTCGAAGCCGTCTTGAACGATTCAGTCAGACGTGGATGAATCTGCCCGATCACGCCCAGCCGCACTCGGCCGCACCAGACCTCGGCCGAGCGGTCGGGCAGAAACTCGGGCTGAGGCTTGGCCTTGATCGTTACAGCGAGGTTGAACTCGGCCGCCAGCGCATCGAGCAGCGCCTTGGCAGCCACGTAGCCATCTTGTGGCCGCACCACGAGAGCGCCGACATGGCGCGGCTCGTCCGGCTGCTTGCCCTTGGTCGTCGGGTGGAAGACGCGCGAGACCTCATAGAGATCGATTGGGCCGCGATAGTCTTGGTTGCGCTCGGCCACCGCTAGCAAACTCGGTAGTAGGCTGCGGCGCATGTAGGCCTGCTCGATCGAGAGTGGGTTCTTCACCTTCAAGTGATCACTGGTTCGATAGCCGAAGCGATCGAGCGTGGCTTTACTGATAAAGGAGTAGGTGATGACCTCGAAGAGGCCGCACCCCTTCAGGGTGGCCTTGAGCTGCCAGAGCGCCGGCCAAACCCCGTCTGGTGCCACTTCGGCCGGTCGCCACGGTGGCAGCGTCGCCGGCACGGCCTCGTAGCCGATCAAGCGAATCGCCTCCTCAGCCACATCTTCTTCGAGAACCACATCTGGCCGCCACCACGGCACCGTCACGCTGAGCGCGCGGCCGGCCGGTGTCACTACGAAGCCGAGGCGGGGCAGCAGCTGCTGCAGCCGCCGCGCTGTGACCTCGATACTCAAGATCCGCGACAGCCGCTCCGGTGAGACAGTGATGCGCCGCTCAATCGTGGTCTTCTCGCCCAGATCGGTCACCGCCGAAGTGGCCACAGCCCCAACGGTCTTCTGCAGTAACCCAGCGATTCGAGATAGTCCCAGCTCGGGTAAGTTCGCCGGCAGGCCTCTTTCGAGTCGGGCACTGGCCTCACTGCGCAGACCATGTCGTTGAGCCATCTTGCGCACCACTACTGGGTCAAAGTTGGCCGAGACCACCAGTATCTCCCGAGTCTGGGCCGTCACTTCGGTCCTTTGGCCACCCATGACACCGGCTAGGTCTATCGCGCCAAC
>CAYMAB010000029.1:0-6217 GCA_964388345.1 uncultured Candidatus Saccharimonadales bacterium | reverse complement strand
TACGATCATGGTCGGGAGTAGGAAGCTGAGGTAGCCGATCAGCTGTAACGTCAAGGCGCGACGAACCGGCTTGGTCGCGCTAGCGCCGAGGTAGAGACAGAGCGCGATGCCGATGAAGAGCCATGCGTAGTAGTAGAGGTAGTATACGTTGCCGACGGCATCGGCTAGGCGAAAGATGACGTAGTTGCCGGAGCAGACGTGATTGAGGAAGGCGGTGCGGGAGAGGCCGAAGATGGCAGCAAAGGCGATACTGGTGGCATAGCTCAACCAGACGAGCCAGCGCCAGCGGCGCCGAGCGATGGTGAGGATGAGGTGGATGGCCAGTGCCGGCAGGAGCGTGATGGCGACGTAGCCGAGCCGCGACCAGACCGCCGCCGAGAGGCCGAAGACGGCGCAGACGTTGAACTCGGCTATCTGGAAAACGGCTAGTAAGAGGAGTAGAGCAGCGATTAAACGGGCCTGAGTGGAGAGACGGTAGCGGATTAGAGTATAGAAAAAGAGTAGCAGCTCGATGGTGAAGGTGGCGATCATGACCGGCGGCGAGAAACAGTATAGCGTGGTGTCGTCCATCTTCATTGCGCCTAAGCATAACAGAGATGCGGCACTCACCACAACTCGAATCCGGCTTAGAGTTCGGTTGAGGCTAGATTGGGTTGCCAAGCAGCAATCGAGCGATTATGCTTATGCCATGGATCCCGTTGGCCCTCCCTTAAATCGACCTGAGTCGAACCCGACCACCGTTCAATCGGCCACCCAACTGCCAGCCCAGCCGAGTGTCGTGCCACCTGCCGAGCCCGTGCACGCCACTAGCTCCGGTCTTATTATCATGCAGTGGTTGACGTATGCCTTCTGGGGTTGGACGGTGCTAGCGTTGTCGGTGCTGACCGGCGCGGTGCTGGCCAACTTTATTGATCAGGCCGATACCGGTGGCTTCACGCCCTACGCCGTGGCGGCCGTTTTAGTACTTCTACCAATCTCTTTGATCTGCGACGTTCTCTACTCCAAGCGTGAGCCACAGAAGAAGGTTGGTGGTGCCATGATCATCATGGTGATCCATGCCGTGCTCTTCGCCCTCATCGGCATCGGCTCTCTGATCGTGGCCGTCTTCAGTATCGTCTCGCTTACGACCAGTAGCACCGATCACAGCGCGACGCTGGTGAGCCTCTACACTGCGCTGATCATCACCGTCTTCTACGCCGTCACCTTCCTACGCACGCTCAACCCCGGCGGCCTGCGCTGGATTCGCTGGGCCTACATGGGCTTCATGCTGGTCTTTGTGGGCCTCTTCATCGTGTTGGGGCTGGCTGGCCCGGTCGCCAACGCTCGCGTCACCAAGGACGATCGTCTGATCGAGTCCGACCTACCCGACATCACAACGGCCATCACGGCCTACGCCACCCAGAGCAATCGCCTGCCCGATAGTCTCTCCGCCATCAGCCTCGATAGCGAGCCGAAGCAGTTGATCGATCGCGGGCTCGTTACCTATACCCCAAACAGCCTGCCACAGGGCTTCAGTGACGCCACGCCGGCATCGATCGCCACCACTACGGCCACCACTTACTACTACACTCTCTGCGTCACGTATAAGAAGGCCTCGCCCGGTGGCTCGGTCTCGCTCAATAGCAGCACCAACGGCTACACCGACTACATCGATACCACCCCGCATCCGGCCGGCCTCGTCTGCTACAAGGTCTCGACGCCGTCCTAGGGCGCGGCGTATTGATGGTGATGCGTAGTCAAACCAACCACCGACCGAGTGCTCTAGGACTGCGGATACTCGTGTTAGTGATGCTAGTGACAGCTGGAGCCATCGGCGCCCACTACCTGCTCTCGGCTCACAATGTGCGAGCCGCACAGGGCGATCTCAACGGCGACGGGCGGGTCGATCAAGCCGATCTCGACATTCTGGAGAGTCACTATGGCCAGAGCGGTGCCGGTGCCGCTGAGGGTGACCTCAACGGCGATGGTGTTATCGATGTGCTCGATCTCTCGATTATGACCACCGATTGGGGCGGCGGCGGCACTGTCACAACCAATATACCACTCGGTCTCGCCACCGGCGCCGGCATTCCAAGCAACGGGGAGATGGATGCCTATAAGGCCGCCGGGGCCAGCTTCATCCGCTTTGGTCTGGCGTGGGATACCGGCTCGAGCCGCGTCGATGGCAACTTCGATAACCCCGATTCGGTGGCTCGCGCCATCGCCTACGCCAACTCAATTCATCTCGGTGTCATCTTGATCACTGGTGCCGGCCCGACCTACGACGGCCACATGTTTTCTCATAACGTCGCCTTCGCCCAGTTCGTCGCCAATGTGGCGGCCTACTTCAACGGTACCACCGAGTCGAGCGGCCGCTACGTCTGGGCGATCGAGGTCGGTAATGAGCCCAACTTGAATGCGTGGGATCACGACACCACCACCGATCAGAAGGGCCCAGACTATGCCGACCTGATGATCAGGGTCTATGATCCTCTCTTTGAGAACGTTAAGGCTCGTACGACCCGGCCAATCATCATCGCCGGCATCGCCCGCACCTCGTCGCCACTGCGCTTCACCCAAGAGGCCCACGCCCCCATCACCGTCGATGGCCACTCCTTCCCCGACGGTATCCGGGGCCACTACGACGGCTGGACGCTTCACCCGTACGATTACGACAACCTGGCCGGCCAAGATCTGGCTCGTGGCAATGGCGGTTTCTACGACATGACGCAGGTGATGAACTGGTTCCAGACCACCTACGGCTCGATGCCGCCGCTCTACATCACCGAGTACGGCCAACCGACCTACCCAGAGAACGCCACCACCCTCCAACACCAAGCCGATTCGGTCAACGACGCCGTCTACCAACTGACCAGACTGAACTACGATGTGCGCGCCTTCGCTTGGTTCACCTTTATGGATAAGAGCGAGACTTCGACCAAGACGAGCGACCGCTTCGGTATCGTCGATACCACCAGCAGTCTGCCGATCCCAACGATCGACCAGAAACCGGCCTACGCCGCCTTCCACAGCATCGGTACCACCCAGACCGTGCCGGTCACCCCCTAGCTCGGTCTAGCCGTCGCCTTGGCCGAGGCCGTGGACGTTGCCGGCCGGGTCCTTGAACCAAGCCATCTGGCGGCCCTCGTGCGTTGCGATGCCGCGCGCGTCGGTGGTGATGCCACCTTCGCCGTTATAGTGTTCGAAGCTGACGCCGAGCTTCGTCAGCTCATCGATCGCTCCGGCGATATCGTCGACCTTGAAGTTGAGCAGCGTGAAGCTGGCCGGTGCGTGGTCGGCCTTGGGGTAGATATGGACGCGTTGGCCGCCCTTGGTGATCTTGAGTGCATCGGCTGTCATCGGCCCACCCAGCTCGAAGCCAAGCCTATCGACATAGAAGTCCTTGGCGGCGGCGAGATCGGTGACGGAGAAACTGAAGTAGACGAAGGCGTTCTGCATCGCTCAGCCCTCCTGCTTCTTGGCCGAGATATTGACCAGCCAGCTGATGCCGTAGCGATCGGTCAGGCCACCGAAGGTGTCGCCCCAGAACTCTTTCTTCAGCGGGTGGTCGGCGTTGCCACCGGCCGCCAATTGGTCGTAGGTCTTACGCAGAGCCGGCTCGTCGCTACCGACTAGCGAGAGGCTGACACGTTTCTGAGGCTTGTTATCGACCTCGGTCCAGTCACTGCCCATTAGGTCGATCGTGCCACCGGTGAGAGAGGCGTGAATCACCAGATCCTTCATCTCGGCCGGGGCCTTGTCGTCGACCTCACCACGAGTCTGAACCGCTAGCTCGCCGCCGAAGATGCCTTTGTAGAACTCCATGGCCGCACGGCAGTCTCCGCCAAAGAAGAGGTATACACTCAAACTGGTCTTATCCATCACTGCTCCTATCTAATGATTAACTGGCTTCATTATCGCACCAAGCTGGATCCAGTGGTAGGGGTGATGTGCTAAGCTCTAGGTAACACTGTAAGTAAGGAGTCGATTCATGCCAAAGATCACCCCATTTCTCTGGTTCGACGGCAACGTCGATGAGGCGGTCAAGTTCTACACCACCATCTTTAAGGATTCGAAGACCGTCAGTCTCAACCGAGCTGGCGCCGATGGTCCCGTCATCTCGGCCGAGCTGGAGCTGGCCGGCCAACGGCTGATGCTCTTTAACGGCGGCCCCCAGTTCAAGTTCAACGAGGCCATCTCGCTCTTCGTTAGCTGTGAGACGCAGGCCGAGGTCGATCAGTATTGGAATGCACTGTCGGCTGGTGGCCAACCCGGTCGCTGTGGCTGGCTGAAGGATAAGTTTGGGCTGTCGTGGCAGATCGTGCCGACTGTGTTGGGCGAGCTGCTCGGTGGCAAGGACCCAGCTGGGGCGAAGCGAGCCATGGAGGCGATGCTTAAGATGGATAAGCTCGACATCGCCACGCTCAAGCGGGCCTACGCCAGCGCCTAGCGGGGTTTCTACTGCTTCTCCCAGCCCAAGTGGTGCTTCTGGCTCATGCTACTTCCAAGGCGCCGAGATTTGGAGATAGTTGCCGTCCGGGTCGGCGACGGTGGCGAGCCACATCTCGCCGGCTGGGTCGGGCTGGTAGGGCTCGGCGATGGTCTTGGCTCCTAGCCCCGTCAGTCGTGTGAACTCGGCCTTGACGTCTGGCGTCTCGAGCACCAACATGATGCGCTCCGGCTGAGCGTTCTGGCCCTTGACGGCGCTATGGGCACCGATCATCAGCTGGGCGCCATCGCTCCAGCCGTACCAGTCGCCGCCCTCGTCTCTAAAGTCGGGCTTGCCTAGTACTTTAATGTAAAACTCTCCGAGCGCCTTGGGGTTGTCGGATCCGATCATGGCTCCACTGTACTTCATCATAGTTCTCCGTTAGCTATGCTCCTATTATAGCAAGCTTTGGTGTGCGTCTTGGCTGAGCAGCACGGCTGAGGGTCTACTCGGTTTCTGCACGACTAAAGTTCTCCGTTGCTTGCTACTGGCTCATTACCCCGTCTACGTAACACCACTTCCAGCTTTCGCCCGGCTGAAACGACTTGATGACTGGATGATGAGTTTCGTGAAAGTGCTTGGTGGCGTGCTTATTCTTGGAATCGTCGCAACAGCCGACGTGACCGCAGGTCAAGCAAAGCCTTAAGTGTACCCAGCTATCGCCGGTCTTCAGGCAGTCCTCGCAACCGTCGGGCGTTTTTGCGGCCATACTTTCGTTGGCATGTTCGATATGCTCACACCGATTCATGTTTCAATGATACTATAAAGCTACTGTTGGCTGGGGTGCCAGGATTCGAACCTGGGATCACGGGACCAAAACCCGTTGCCTTACCGCTTGGCTACACCCCATTGCGCTTGTGCAACAAGCGGCACAAGCCCGGGACGTAGTGATTTTAACCTAAAAGCCGGGCGGCGACAATCCGCCCGTGGTTGCGCAAGCGTGGCGGTTATGCTCTAATTAGAGAAATGGATACCAGCTTTCGAAACATCTACCGCATTCTCGCGATCATCGCCAGCTTCGCCTTGCTCATCATGATGGCGGTGGCCGTTAAGCGCGAACTGATCTGGATCGGCACAGCCGCCTTCCTCGCCATCGCCCTCAACCCGGCCGTCGAGTGGTTTAGCCGCTACGCCACTCGCCGCCACCGAGCTCCGGCCATCGCCTTGACGTTTCTGAGCCTTGTGTTGGTACTGGTGATCTTGGTGGCCTCGCTCTTGCCGCCGGTGGTGCACCAAACGCGCAATCTGGTGAACAACCTGCCGGCCTACACCAACTCGCTGACGACCTCCTCCAACTTTGTCGGCCGCACCATCCGCAAGTATAACCTCGTCAGTCGGGTCAAATCCGATCAAGCCCAGCTGGTGCGCCAAGCCAGCCAGTTCAGCGGATCGTTCTTCACCGTCCTGCGTACCATCTTCTCTAGCCTCGCCGCCACCGTCACGGTGCTCGGGTTGACGTTCTTTATGCTGCTTGAGGCGCCCGGCTGGATCGAGACCTTCTGGCAACACTACCCGACGAAAGAGCGCGGCCACTGGCAGAAGTTGGCCCACGAGATGTACCGGGCCGTCACCGGCTTCGTCAACGGTAACGTCCTCACCAGCATCTTCGCCGCCATCGCCACCGCCATCATGCTGATCATCCTTGGCATCCCCTACGTGGCGGCTCTGTCGCTACTCGTCGGCATCATGGACCTCGTGCCCCTCGTCGGCGCCACGCTCGGGGCCATCGCCGTCGTGGTGGTGGCGCTC
>CAYMAB010000028.1:0-6385 GCA_964388345.1 uncultured Candidatus Saccharimonadales bacterium | reverse complement strand
GGGCCGTCCAGAAGGATCAATTGGTCACCGGCGTCACCATCGTCGACATGCTCTTCCCGATGGTCAAGGGCCAGCGTATGGCCGTGCTGGGCGACAGTAAGTCCGGCAAGAGCACCTTCCTGCGCCAACTGGCCGTCAACCAAAAGGGGACCGGCAACGTTATCGTCTACGTCATGATCGCCAAGCGCAACCTCGAGGTTAGCTCGCTGGTGACGGCGTTGGAGGCGGCCGGCGCGCTTGAGCACAGCATCGTGGTGGTGGCGAGCATCTTCGACTCGCTGGTGCAGTCCTACATCGTGCCCTACACCGCCTGCGCCATGGCCGAGTACTTTTGGAAGGGCAGCTCCGACGTCATCACGATCTACGACGACCTCACCAGCCATGCTAAGGTCTACCGCGAACTCTCGCTTCTGCTGCGCGTCAATCCCGGCCGCGATTCCTATCCCGGCGACATGTTCTATGCCCACTCATCGCTGCTCGAACGGGCCGGCAAACTGGCCTCTAGTCGCAAGAGCTTCACTGCCATTCCGGTCGTCTTGACCCCCGGCGACGACATCACCTCGTATCTGCCGACCGGCATCATGTCGATGACCGACGGCCAGCTGATCTTCGACTTGCAGTCGTTTCGTAGTGGCATTCGGCCGGCCGTCAACGCCGGCCTGTCCGTCTCGCGTTACGGCGGCCGTTCCCAGAGTGAGCGGCTCAAGCAGCTCTCGACTGAGCTCTTCAAGAAGTTGGCCGACTACCGCCAAGCCCTCGAGTTCTCCCACTTCGGCTCCGATCTGGCGGTCGAGTCGCAGGCCGACCTCGCGCTCGGCAAGCAGCTCTACGAGATCTTCAAGCAGTTGCCCGATGAGCTCTATGGCCTCTCCGAACAGCAGCTGATGGTCGAGACGGTCATGAAGGGCCGCGGGCGGGGGCGCATCAACGTCAACCAACTAAAGAAGGCGGCGGCGAAGGAAGCGGCTCACATCAAATCCGAGGCCGACTACCTCGAGGCGCTCGATAAGCTGCTGGCCACCTCGGCGGTGCAGGTGTCCAAGTGAAGCGACCGCTGGAGATCTCCCAAGACCTTGGTCAGATCGAGACCATCCGCTCACTCACCGGCGTCTTCGAGAACATCGCCAGCCTCCACATCGGCCGGATCAAGGACCAAGTCCTAGCCTCCGAGCGCTTCTTTAGCGAACTCTGGCACCTCTACAGCTCACTTCGCGTCGAGGCCGCCACGCCGGCGCTGCAGGCCTTGGCCGCCAAGCGCAACCTCGACCGCACCGCCTTCGTCGTCATCACCTCCGAGGGTGGGCTGAGCGGCGACGTCGACCAACGCATCATCGAAGTGATGCGCCGCGACTACAAGCCCGACCAAGTCGATCTCGTCGTCATCGGCTATCACGGCGTCGTTCTGCTGCAACAGCACAATCTACCGGTCAAGAAGTTCTTTCGCCTGCCCTCGACCGATGCACCGGTCAACGTTACGCCCGTCATCAACCAGATCGCTCGCTACAAGCGCGTCTTCATCTACTACCAACGCTTCGTCTCACTGGCCGTCCAACGCTCCGAGCGCATCGCCCTACTCTCGGCCGTGCGCCAGCTCGGCCACGCCGCCACCACCAACCAACCAGTCATCAGCCCGAAGGAGTTTCTCTTCGAGCCGTCGCTCGATGAGGTCGTCACCTATCTAGAGACCGTCATGATGGAGATCGCGCTCGGGCAGACGATCCTCGATTCGCGCCTCAGCCAGCTGGCCAGCCGCTTCAACGCCATGCGTCAGGCCCAAGACAAGGCCCAAGATCTGGCCGACGCATTGAAGCGAGACTTCTTCAGCGCCAAGCGGGCTCAGTCCGACGAGCGCATTCGTGAGGTCATCGCGGCCATGGGGACGCTCTAATGGCCGATCGCGTCGGCAAGATCGCGGCCGTCCATGGGCTCGTCGCCGAGGTGCGTATCTCCGGTGACATGCCCGAGGTCAAGGAGGTCTTGACGTTGGAAGAGGACCAGACGGTCTGGCTGGAGGTGGCCTACTACAAGGACCCCACCACCGTCGTCTGCCTCAACCTGCTGGCCCACCCCGGCTGCCGCCGCGGCCGCGTCGTCATCGCCTCCGGCCAAGAGATCAGCATACCGGTGGGCAAGGCGGCTGTTGGGCGCATGCTCAGCGCGCTCGGCCAGCCGCTCGACGGCCAGCCGCTCGACCCGAAGGCGCCACGCCGCAGCATCTACCCCAAGGCCGGCACCACCGAGCCCTTCGTTCACCTCAAATCCGAGCTGCTCGAGACCGGCATTAAGGTGATCGACTTCTTCGCTCCGTTCGTCAAGGGCCGCAAGATCGGCATCATCGGCGGCGCCGGCGTCGGTAAGACGGTCCTGACGATGGAGCTGATGCACAACATCGCCAAGGATCCCTCCAAGCTGTCGCTCTTCGTCGGCATCGGCGAGCGCATTCGCGAGGGCCACGAGCTCTACAACACGCTCCAAGAACGCAATCTGCTGTCGAGCACCACCCTCTTCTTCGGCCAGATGAACGAGACGCCGGCCATTCGCAGCATCATCGGCCCGGCCGCCGCCCGCTTAGCCGAGTACTTCCGCGACGAGGAGAAGCGCGACATCCTCTGCTTCATCGACAACATCTACCGCCACGTCCAGGCCGTCAACGAGCTCTCGACCCAGATCGGCCAAGTGCCGAGTGAGGGTGGCTACCAACCGACGCTCTTCTCTGATCTGCGCCGCTTCCAAGACCGCCTGACCTCGACCGCCGACGGCTCAATTACCTCAGTGCAAGCCATCTTCATCCCGGCCGACGACTTGAGCGATCCGGCCGTCCAAGAGATCTCCCAGCAGCTCGATAGCGTCATCGTGCTCTCCCGCGCCGTCGCCGAGGCCGGCATTCGGCCGGCCGTCGACCTGATTCAGACCACCTCCTCCGTACTCACACCGGAGATCGTCGGAGAGCGCCACTACGTCTTGGCCACCCACGTTCAAGAGATCATGCAGAAGTACGAGTCGCTACGCAACATCATCTCGATCATCGGCGAGAACGAGCTCTCACCGGCTGACCGCTCCGATTACGAGAAGGCCAAACGGCTGCGCGACTACTTCAATCAGTCGATGTTCGTCACCGAGGACATCTCCGGCCGCAAGGGCGAGTACTTCACCCGCGACCAGACACTCAAGGGCATCGAGGAGATCCTGATCTAATGGCTACGGCAGTGGCGCGAACGATCCAAGTGCGGCTGCGCTCGCCGTACCAGAGCTACTATTCTGGCGCCGCCATCTCGCTCTCAGCCCACAATCGCGTTGGCTCGTTCGACATTCTGCCCGATCACACGCCATTCTTTACACTGCTGGCGCCCGGTACCGTTACCGTCCGTACGCCGTCCGAGACGCTCCAGTTCAGAATCGAGAATGGCATTCTCAAACTGAAGAACAACCAAGTCGACATCTTCTTGAATATCTAAGCGGGGGATAGAGCGGCCAAACCGACGACACCGAGCTCGTCGAGGATGGCCCGTTTGCTAAGCGCAAGCGATTTGATTTCACTCCTGTTTTCTCCTAGAATAATAAGCAGGAGAATTATGCATAAATGACGTGTGAGGCATGGACCAACAGCCCCAGCCGCTAGTTCCGGTTCAATCGGACGCTGTGACGGCGTCGGCCGACTCCGCTGGCGAGATGCTCCAAACCGCGCCAACCGCGGCCGCGCCGGTGGTGCCGGTCGTCAGCTCGTCGGGTGACGCTGCCGGCGTCACCGCCACCGCTCCCGCCGCCCCGCCCCCGATCGATCAACCGCTTGACGCTTCCGAACCGCTGGGCAGCGCCGGCGGCGATCTGCCGCCGAGCCAGCCGGAGCCGGCCGCTGGCCCGAAGTCGCCCCGGCGGCGCTGGCCAATCTGGGCCGCCAGCGTCTTCGTGGTATTGGCCGGCCTCGGCTTCGGCGGTTGGCGCCTCTTTAAGAGCGCCGCCGATCGGTCGGCCGGCCTGAACTCATCGGTCGGCGCCAACCAGACCGTCAAGGGCGTCGGTGTCACCAGCGTCGACCTCTCCGGCGTCGCGCTCGGCGGTGGCTCGGCGGCCGGCCAGCAGATCGGCGTCAACGGTCTGCTAAAGATCAATAATCAGTTGGTGATCGCACCGACCACGAAGCCGGCCAACCCGCAGCTCGGCCAAGTCTATCTCGATTCAACGACCCAAACGCTCTACGTCTATGATGGCACCAAGTTCGTCTCACTCGAATCCGGCGCGCTCGGTGGCGCCTCCGTCATAAACAACAGTGTGCTGACACTACAAGGCCAGACCGGCGACGTCACACTGGCCGGTGGCGGCGGCATCACCATCAACGGCACCACCATCACCAACGGTGGCGTGCTCTCTGTTCAGGGCCAAGTCGGCGACGTCGTCTTCACCGGCGGCTCTGGCATCGGCCTCTCCGGTACCACCATCACCAACGGTGGCGTGCTCTCGCTCCAAGGTCAGACCGGCGCCGTCAACCTCACCGGCGGCTCTGGCATCGGCCTCTCCGGTACCACTATCGCCCTCGACAGTACGGTCGCTCGGCTCGATGCCACCGGTAACGGCCAGATCTTCACCGGCACCAACCAACTCTTCCGCAATGCCGCCAACTCGACCGCGGCGCTGGCGGTTCAAGACCTTAGCAGCAACACCGTTCTCGATGTCGATACCGTCAACGATCGTGTCGGCATCGGTTTGGTGCCGAACTTCCCCCTCGACGTCAACGGCGACATCAACATCACCACCTCCAGTAACGCCGGGCTGCGCATCAATGGCGTCAAGGTCTGTGACGCCAGCGGCTGTGGCTCCTCCAGTAGCCCCGGAAACTTCATTCAGAACACCACCACCGCCTTTCTCCAGACCGGCGCCAACTTCGCCTTCCAGAGCGCCAACGCCACCAACGTCGGTGGCGTCATCCGCGGCGCTACCAGTCAGACGGCCGATCTGCTCGACCTCCAGAACGCCAGCGCCGCCAACCTCTTTCGGGTCGACGTCGCCGGCAACACCGTTCAGACCGGTAGCCTCGGGCTCAAGACTAGCGGCGGCGGCACCATCACGCTCCAGCCGACCGCCACTGCCAGCAACTTCACGCTGACGGCTCCGGCTGAGACCGGGACCATCTGCACCACCGGCTCGGTCTGTGCCGGCTACGCTCCGTCCAGCCTGTCGAGCCAATACATCCAGTTTGCGCCGACCAACGTCCAAACCGACATTACCTGTGTCGGCAACCCGAGCTGTACCACCAGCACGATCTTCGTCGGTAAGTCGACCGTTGAAGGTAACATCCTCGATCTCCAAGGCGTCGCGACCGACGGGGGAGGCCTCCAGCCGGCCCTAGTCTTGCAAGGAAACGGTCAGATGTTCTTCCGCTCGCTGACGGCCAATCAGAACGCCTTCCAGATTCAGAATGCCGGCGCCACGCCGATTCTCAATATCAGCACCCAAGGCACCTCGAATTTGATCGCCCAAGCCAGCTCCGACTTCGAGTCAGATAGTACTGGTGCGTGGGCTAGCTTCGCCAACACCGTCGCCTCCGTTCCCACCACCCCAGCTACGCTGCTCGTCTGTAACGACGGCGTCGCCGACCCCAACTGTAACGTCGCCCACAACAACTCGTCCTACAGCATGGAGATCCAGAATACCTCCCGGGCTGGTGGGCACAACGAAGGCCCCTACTACGTCGCGGCTCTAGCCGCCAACACCAAGTACACGCTGGCCTTCTACGCCACCGCCATCACGCTCAAGAACCCAACCGTCACCGCCGGCTACTACGTCGGTGATCCGAACGTCGACGCCAATCGCATCCAGTGCAACAAGACCATCGTCCTGAACCAATCGTGGGGCTTCTACTCCTGCACCTTCACCACCGGTGGCAGTGGCGCGACCGGCATCTATCTCAACTCGACCGTCAACAACATGCACTGGGCGGTCGACGATGTGGTCTTGCTCCTGGGTGACAGTAACGCACCCCAGAACGGTCAGTTCGAGGTCGATAGTCCGGCCGTCTTCAACACCAGCAACGCCGATGGCTTCCAGATCCAAGGTAACAACAACCCGGTCTTCAACGAAGACACCACCACCGGCAGCGCCACCTTTACGGCCCTCGGCAGCCCAACCGGTGGCATTCAGACCAACATGTTCCAGATCTTAAACAACACCGGCGGCCAGATCATCGGTGTTGACGCCGGCACTACTGGTGGGCTCGGTAGCTGGTCGCAGGCCTCGGCCCAGCTACCGCAGAAGACCTTCAACTTCCAGGCCACCTCGGCTTCCGTCATCAGTGGCGGCACTTATGGGTATGTCGTTGGTGGTGCGACTAGCGGTGGCGCCGCACTGGCCACCGTCTACTACGGCCTGTTGGATCACAATGGTGTTAGCA
>CAYMAB010000027.1:0-6557 GCA_964388345.1 uncultured Candidatus Saccharimonadales bacterium | reverse complement strand
AAGGCGGCCGAGATTCAGGCCTAACTCCCCTGCCCACCAAAGGTGAAAAAGTCGCCACGAACGGGTAGAGTTGAGGGATGAACGAACTCAGACCCAGAGCCGGCGTCTACGACACCTACTGGTACTTCGCCGCCGAGCGCCAGCGCATCTTTCACCGGAAGCGGCGCGGCGAGACCCCACCCTACACCGCCGATCCGATCCTTGCCACCTACAAGTTCTGCAACGTCTACCGGGCCAGCGACCGCGTCTCGCAGTTCTTGATCCGAGACGTCATCTACAACCGGCGGCGCGACCCCAGCGGCGCGCTCTTCCGCATCTTCTTCTTCCGACTACTCAACCGGCCAGAGACGTGGCGGCGGTTGGAGGAGCCGCTCGGCCAGATCGAGCTGGCCAGCTTCGACTTCGATCGCTACGCCGCGGCGCTCGACGAGCTCAAAACGGCCGGCCCAATCTACGGCAACGCCTTCGTCCTCTGTGCCAACAAGGCCTTCGGCTACGCCGAGAAGCATCGCAACCACTTGGCCCTGCTGCACCAAGTCTTCATTCAAGACCGCTACGATCGGGTGCTCTTACGGTCGCAATCTTTAAAGGAACTGTTCGAGGCCCTGCGCGCATTGCCGCTAATCGGCGACTTCATGGCCTACCAACTGGCCATCGACTTCAACTACTCCGAAGTCTTCGACTATAGCGAGAACGACTTCACCGTGGCCGGGCCGGGTGCCCAGCGCGGCCTCGCCAAGTGTTTCGAGAATGCCGGCCAGTTTGAACCGGCCGAGATCATTCAGCGGATGGTCCAGTCACAAGCCGCCGAGTTTAAGCGGCTCGGCCTCCAGTTCGAGGATCTGGGCGGCCGGCCGCTCCAAGCCATCGACTGCCAAGGCCTCTTCTGCGAGGTCGATAAGTACTGTCGCGTCGCTTTCCCGGAACTGGCCAGCAATCGTCACCGCATCAAGGCCACCTATCGGCCCGACGCTACCAAGCTCGAGTACTTCTTCCCTCCAAAGTGGGGCGTCACGTTATGAGACTACTTTGAGGGAGCTCGGCGATCACGCGAGCTGGGGCGGCCTCGAGCTCGAAGTTGATCGGCAGGGCGTAGAGCTTGAAGTGCTTACCGACGACCGCACCGAGGTTGATGAGATTCTCGATCAGCAAGATGTCCTTACCGAGGAGGGTCTTGTGGATTGGGAAGGGTTCGTTGTGATCGAAGCTGATCATGTCGACACCGACCATTCCCGGAGTTAGCTTAACCAAAGCGTCAGCCAGTTCTTGGCTAAACGGCGGATAATCGGTCGCGTACGTTGGCTTGGTGTAGGCGTCCCCTGCCCCAGTGTAGAAGAGCACGGCCGAGCCCGGCGCCACCTTGATGCCAGCCAGCAAGTCACCCGCCAGTGGGTTGTGGCCTCTGGCATCGATACAGATGGCCTCGGCGACGAAGCGATCGACCGGATAGCCCTGCAGCATCTGGCCGCCCTCGATCATGTGGCCCGGCGCGTCGACGTGGGTGCCAAGGTGGTTATTGACATGGATGACGTTGTCGACGAAGCCAGTCGTCGCCATCGTTCCGGCCGGCTCGAAGACCGGCTTGGCGTCTCCCGGGAAGACGACGGTCTGCTCATTGACCGGCATGGAGAGATCGATATACATAGCCTTATAATACCAGATTGTTACTCGATCACTAGCCTACGTGCGCTCGGCTCGGGCCACCTCATAGATCAAGAGCTCGACCAACTGATCGGCTCGCCCCTCGCCAGTCTTGATAGCCGCCTCGGTATCGATGCCAGCCAGAAAGGCCCGCTTGAGCTGTTCGGTGCTCAGGCGCTTCTGCTGTGCCAGCGCTCTGGTGGCAACGAACGGCGACATGCCGGTCTGGCGAGCCAGCTCGGGCGGCGTAGTGGTGCCGGCTGCCTTAGCGAAGAGCAGGTTGCGTAGCTGCCACATGATCATGGTGAGGATGTAGAGCTCGTTGGCGCCACTGGCTAGGAGCCGCTGATAGCGCTCCAGCGCCAGCTCCGCTCGTCCCTCGGCCACCGCCTCGACCAGCGCAAAGATGCTCTCCTCGACCCGTTCCGTCACCAGCTCCTCGACGGCCGCTTTGGTGATGGCCGGCGCGTAGCTGGTGAGCTTGGCCACCTCTTGCTCCAACCGCCACTGGTCGTCGCCGGAGCGGGCCAGCAGCTCGGCCAGCGCCGCCGCCTCGATGGTGCCGCCCAGCCGCTTCACCTGGCCCCGCACCCAAGCGCTCAGCTGGGCCGGCGCCAACGCCTTGAATTCGATAGCCTTGGCCTCACTGGCCAGCGTCTTAAAGTAGCGGCCGCGCCGATCGACCTCCTTCTCATAAAAGATCGCCACCGTCGTCACTGGCACCTCTTTTATTACCTCAGCGATTCGCTCGGCCACGGTCTTGTTGAGGCTCAAGTACTCCACGATCACCAGCCGGCTGGAGGCTAGAAACGGCACCGCCAGCAGGTTGCCCATCAGCCGTTTGAGGTCGATGGCCGCCCCGTCGATGCGCTCCACGCCCAAGTCGCTGCCCGTCTTCTGCACATACGTCTCGATCATCTTGTGCAGTTGCCGCCGGCTAGCGTAGCTATTGGGGCCGTAGAAGAAGAAGACCACTAGGTGGGCCTCGGCAACTTCTGGCACTTCGGACAGATGTGAGTGCCGCGGCCGGCCACGCGAATCTTCTCGATGATGGTGCCGCAGACCGGGCAGGGCTGGCCTTGGCGGCGGAAGACGCGGGCGTGGGCCAAGTAGTCGCCCTTGCCGCCGAGCGCGTTGACGTAGTGCGCGAAGCTGGTTCCCCCATGGGCCACGCCGTCGGCTAGGATCGCCTTGATCGCCCCATAGAGGCGCTTGATCTCGGCCGGCGCCAGGCCACCGGCCAGCCGCGCCGGGTGGAGCTTGGCCAGATGCAGCGACTCGTCGGCGTAGATGTTGCCGACGCCGGCCACCGTCGATTGATCGAGAATCACGGACTTGATCGGGGCTCTCGGATGGCGTCTTAGCTCAACCTTAAACCCGGCCAAGGTGAAGTCTGGCGACAGCGGCTCCGGTCCGAGCCGGCCAACCAGACTGTCGCTCAGCACCTCATCGGCCGGCGTCAGCTTCACCCAGCCAAACTTACGCTGGTCGTTGAAGTAGAGCACGTCGCCGTCCCTGAACCGAAAGACCACTCGCGTACTCTTATCGGGCAGATCTCCGGCCATGCTGCTCGAGGGATGGCCGCCGGCGTAGCGCTCGCCGCTGGCCAACACCAAGACCATCTGGCCGGTCATCTTCAGATGAAAGAGCAGGCTCTGGCCGTTTGAGAGCTCCATGATCAAAACTTTTGCTCGCCGCTCTAGCGACACCACGCGCTGACCAACGATCTTGTTCAAAACCTCGCTCTTACTCAACGTTTTGGACCACAACAAGTCCACGGCCGCGATGGTCTGGCCGACTAGGCGCGGCTCCAAACCGAGGCGAATCGTCTCAACTTCAGGTAACTCTGGCATGATGCGATTATAGCGTATCTGGTAAAATCGAGTTTGGTTCTTAGGCGTGCATAATCAAGTAGACTATCACGGCCACCGATAAGGCCGTGCTGATTAACCGTACTATGAGATATGGTAGGTGGAGGAGCTCCTCAGAACCGAACGAGATCACGAATATGATGAGTGAGATTATCGACCACTTCCCCCAATTCATGCCAACATCATCTATGAACCGATTCTCATACTCGATCTTCGACTGAGTATCGGGCGCGGCTTCGGAGGCCACGGCATCGAGTGCGGCCTGCTGCCGCCGTTGCTGTTGGTAGTCCTTGGCGATTGAACCGGCGATCGCGGCGACCTCATCGGGTTTGTTTATGTAGGTAGCCTTGATTCGGGCGTCTTCGTCGGTTCCTTCTAGGGCATCATAGGGAAATTGATCGGTTATCCTAGTGATATCAACCTCAGAAAAGCCTTCCGCAATCAAGGCTGCTTTGGCTTTTAGTAAAGTGAGGCCCAGGGCCCTGCAATCTTCGAGCCGAATGAGCAGCGGTAGTGGATCGGTCGATCGGTCCACGCTCACCCCAACTCTCCCCAGTTGGCGGCGATGTCGGTGTCGACTGCGATCGGGACGCCGAGGTCGTAGGCCTTCTCGAGCGTCTCTTTCATTAGTTTGGCCACGGCCTCGGCCGTGGCCTTGGGCGCTTCTACGATCAGCTCGTCGTGAATTTGGAGCAGCAGCTTCGCCTCGGCGTCGAGTTTGGGCGCCAGTTGGATCATGGCCAGCTTCATGATGTCGGCTTGGCTACCTTGTATCGGCACATTGACGGCCATGCGCTCGGCCGCAGCCGCCACGATGTGGTTGTTGGAGTTGATCTCGCCTAACGGCCGGCGGCGACCAAAGAGCGTCTCGGCGTACTCGCGTTTATGGGTCTCGGCCTTGATCCGCTCGATGTAGTCCTTGAGTTTAGGACGCAACTCATAGTAGCGATTGATGAAATCGGCGGCCTCTTCTCGACTCATGCCGGTGGCAACCGAGAGACCATGCGGGCTCATGCCGTAGAGCACGCCAAAGTTGATCGTCTTGGCGGTATAGCGCTGCTCTTTGGTGACCTTGTCGAGCGGCACGTCGTAGAGCTCGGCGGCGGTCTGTTGGTGCAGATCGATCCCCTTCGTGAACGTCTCGATCATGGCCGGATCCTTCGAGAGCGCCGCCGCGATGCGCAGCTCGAACTGCGAGTAGTCGGCCGAGATCAGCACGCGGCCCTTCGGCGCCACGAAGGCCTTACGGATCTCGCGACCTAGCTCGGTGCGCACCGGGATGTTCTGCAGATTCGGGTTATTAGAACTGAGCCGGCCGGTCTGAGCGATCGTCTGGCTAAAACTGGTGTGAATACGGCCATCGACCTTGCTGACGAGCTTTGGCAGCGCGTCGACGTAGGTGTTTTTGAGCTTGATCAACTCGCGGTACTCTAGCAGCAGTTCAATGATCGGGTGGGCGTCGCGCATCTTCTCCAGCTCGGCCGCGGCCGTCGAGAGCCCGGTCTTGCCACGCTTGATACCGGCCGATTCGATAGCGAGCTTCTCGAAGAGAATCTGGCCCAGCTGAGCTGGCGAGGCGATGTTGAAGCGCTCCCCTGCCAACTTCCAGATCTGCTCCTCCAGCTCGATGATCTTGGCGCTGATGACCTTGTTGAACTTGGCGAGGAACTTGAGGTCGAGTTCGATCCCAGCCAGCTCCATCTCGGCCAGAATCGGGATGAGCGGCCACTCCGTCTCGGTCGCCAGTTTGACGAGCCCCTGCTTCTTGATCTGCGGCTCCAACTGTTCATAGAGCCGCCACGTCATATCGGCGTCTTCGGCGGCGTAGATGGTGGCCTCTGGCGTAGGCACTTGATCAAAGGTCGTCTGATCCTTCCCGCGCGTCACGATCATCTCCTCGATCGGGATCATCTCGATACCGAGCTCGCTATAGGCTAGGTCGTCGAGCGTGCGCGAGCGGGCCAGTGGATTGACGAGGAACGAGGCCACCATGGTGTCGAAGGCAACCGGCGCCAAGGTCACTCCGGCGCCGCGCATGATCTGGTAATCAAACTTGATGTTGTGACCGATCTTATCTATCTTAGGATCTTCGAGAATCGGCTTCAGCGCCTTTAGAATGGCCCTCTTCTCGACCTGCCGCTCGCCCTTACCGCTGTGAGCCACCGGCACGTAGTAGGCCTCGCCGGCCTTGAAACTAAACGACATGCCGACCAGCCCAGCCTCGAGCACATCGAGGCTGTCGGTCTCGGTATCAAAAGCGAAGGCCGACTGCTTACCCAATCGCTTAGCGAGATCATCGAGCTTGGCCGGCGTATCGACGCAATGATACTTGGCGCTCTTTAGATGAGTCCGTTCGGCCGGCGCCGGTGGCGCTTGATCGAAGAGCGTCGGGGCACCGGAGAGCTCGGGCGGTAGCTTGGTGAGGAGCGACTTGAAGTCGAGATCGCGAAAGAGTGCGCTGATGGCGCTGCGATCGTGGCGCCCAAGCGTGGCCTTTTCGAGATCGAGATCGACCTTGACGTCGCAGACGATCCGCGAGAGTTCTTGGCTTAAGTAAGCCATATTTTTATCCTCCTCGAGCAACTTCTGGGTCTTACCACCGATCTCATCCAAATGCTTATAAACGCCGTCTAAGCTGCCGAAGCGGCCGATCAATTCCATGGCCGTCTTCTCGCCGATCCCTTTCACCCCGGGGATGTTATCGCTGGCGTCGCCCTTGAGCGCCTTCAAGTCGATGAACTGCTCGGGCGTGACGCCGTAGCGCTCTTTGACGGCCGCTTCATCATAAATGACGATGTCCGTCATGCCGCGGCGCATGGTGTAGACCTTGACGTTCGGACTGACCAACTGCAGCTCGTCGAGGTCCCCCGTCACGATGATCGTCTCCAGCTTACCGGCCTTGGCCGCCAGTGTGCCGATGATGTCGTCGGCCTCGTAGTTATCGAGCTCGACGAACGGGATGCCGAGCGCCTCCGTCACTTGGCGGGCCAGCGGCATCTGTTCATACAAGTCGTCCGGCTGCTTCTTGCGCTGAGCCTTGTACTG
>CAYMAB010000026.1:0-6877 GCA_964388345.1 uncultured Candidatus Saccharimonadales bacterium | reverse complement strand
CGTGCGCGTTGATGGCACTGGCGATGACGATCCCGACGTCGCCAGCAAACTCCTCGAATCCGTCCAGCAAGTCGCTGTTCGGCGTCCAAAGAGCTTTGCCTTCTTCCGTGGTATAGATATCGACGTACGGCATGGCGGGACCTCCGGGGTCGGTCTTCCAACGAATGATGGTAAGGACTGGGCGTTATAATATCACGAAAGCTTAGTTATGTCAATACCCATACGAGTTGATGAATGTCTCTCGACGTGGTACCGTAGCACTCACCAACCGGGTCGCGCCAGTCGCGTCGCGGTCCGGAAGCCCTTCGACAGTGGGAGTTACCATGTTGATCGAGTGCCCCAAGTGCGAATACCAACAGCAGTACACGGCGGGGAGCGTGGACATCGAGTGTTCTGAGTGCCACACCGTCATCCGATCGGCCGAGCTGCTGACGCGCAAATATCGCATCCTCCACTCGGACGCGCGCACCATCGTGCTCGAGCGTATCGACTTTCTCATGCGTGAGACCGGTACCGAGTTCAAAGAGACCATCGTCATCGCCATGTGTGAGCGCGAAGATGGTTACCTGCCAGACTGGACCCCGCAGGAGGAGCTGCTCGCCGCAATCTTCAATTGGAGCCAATTTGAGATGGGCATGGCACGGTCCCAGCGATTGCGTGGCCCAGCCGGTCCGCCGGTGGGCCTAACCGAAGCCGAGATCACCCAGCTGCTCACGCCCTTGAGCGCGCGCGACGCCCAGATCGTGCGCGTGCGGTTCTTTGGCACAGGTAGCGACGAGCCGCTAGGCGTCATCGAGGCCGCTCGCCACTTCGGGATGCGCGACGGCGAACTGCGCCAGCACGTCGATCGGGTGATCCGCCGCCTGCGCCACCTGCCACCAGAGCCCACCTAACCGCCCGCCGATCGATGCAGGAATGGAGACGCCACATGGCCACCTCAAGACGCCTCACCGAAGAACTTGAGACCTTTCGTCGGGTGGTGGGTGATCTGATCTGCGGGCACTTGGACGACTACGTCGTCATCATCGGCTCCGAGGTCGCCGAGATCATCCCGCACACCATCGATGGCCAAGGTCGCACCGTCCATCCCACCGCCGCCATCCTGGCCGCCCACGCCCGCTACGGCAGCCAGCCGTTCTTGTTCAAACGCATCCGGCGCCCCCAAGATGAACCGCAGCTCTCCGTCTATCAACCCATGGCTGGATCGTGAGCCACACACCCGTTCCTCTCAAGCGAAAAACCCGCCTCGGAGGGGCGGGTTTTTCGCTTACAGAAAGTGCACCGCATAGCCAAAAAGGAGAGGGGATTATAGTGCTTGCTAGGTGGGCTAATTCGGCACTTTTTGTTTTTGATATTCCTTGGCCGTCAGGTAGACCACCAAGCCATCATATAGAGCCAGTATCGTTAAGGTCACAGAGTGCGTGTAACTTACCCTATAAACCTGATAGACCACGAAGCCGGCCGTAATGATGATCAAAGCCCGAAAGGCCCACAGATGGTGACGCAGGATCTCACCGACCAGAAATATCTTGCTCAGCCCGTGACCAATCAAGTAGAGCGCGCCAAACAAGACCGCGCCACCAGTGAGAGCGTGACTGGCGTGCAAAAGATGGTTAGCGATAAAATCACGGGGGTCCTCGACGAGCTCATGCTGGGTCAGCGTCACGACTAGGTGATTGATACTGGCTGGTTTCACGAAGACCAAGAGGGCGCCGCCGATCGTCTCCAAAGCACCATCTACCGCTTTTATCAAGATACTAGCCTTAAACACTCGGTCGAAGTTGGTTTGGGCCTCAAGCTGGGTCATACCTTAATTGTAACAAAAACGTTCGGGAGGAGATTAACCGGTGGTATGAACTGTTGAAGGGGACACATCCGTCGCAAGAAATTCCTATGGTGAGTGAGACCTAACTCAACCTAAACCTTCAATAGTTTGAAAACTTGGGCTGAGGGGCGATGCTCACGCATCACCCCTAGTTTGCAACTTGTCTTTCACTCTGGCGACAACTTCTTCAGCCTCGCGTCGACCGGTGGGTGTGAGGGCATAGAAGACTCGAGGTGGCCGACCCTCCTTACGAGGGTCGATCCTTTCTTTACGTCGCTTGATCCACCCCGTAGCGTGTAAACGATTGAGGATTGGGTAGACAGTGCCGCCCTTGACATCGACCTCTTTGATTATCGCCCGTCCGTACATCTCACCTTCACACTGCAAGAGACAAACGAGTACCTGCGCCGTCGTCAGCGTAATGCGTTGGATCTTGGCGCTCATGTAACCTCCAATGGTCGGATCTCGACAGACCTGCGGCCTTCATGGCAACCGTTGGCCACGACGCCAAGGGTCGCACCTAGCCTTGTTGCGCTCCCAGCGCCGATCCCTACCACGCTGCAGCTGATCTGTGTGCGCTTGCGAGAGGTCGTAGATGAAGCGAAATCCTCCCGGGATGACCAGCCAAACAAAGTCGTAGGCCCAGTCGCACTTCCAGTGACGATTGGCGGCAAGAGCCACCACGGCGATACCGATGGCGGCGGCGACGTAGAGCACGACCACCGTGGCGATCAACACCGCTGTGGCATTGCGCTCGATCCAATCGACGAAGTGACTGCATTTCAATACGATGAACTTCACACGACTTCCTCCTAGTCGAGAGATGAGGAGACTTTACACTAATTGCTATTAATCTGCAAGGTTAAGTAGAATGTTGAAAGATACTAAAAAAGGCTCCGTAGAGCCATAAAAATGCTGGTAGTCCCAATGATCGTTCGATTGAACCGGTTGGTTGTCGCTCATGCCTAGAAATGCAAGACGCCCCTCGGACGCCTCGCATGTTACTGCAAAGCGCCCAAAGGAGCGTTGGTGGATCAGTAGGGAAAGGTAACTATCCAACTGATCCTGGAACGTGGTATCTCACGGAGAGCCTCGCCCCGCTTTGTGCCGTGCCACAGACCTTCGTGCTCGTCGCAGCGCGACTCCAGGCTAGAACCCCTTCCCGGATTAACCGTCACTGATGTGGCTCGCTGAGTGCAGAGGAACGGCCCAGGGCTGCGATAGCCGATGTGGTAGAAGCAAAACTGCCGAAGAGTAGAGACCGCGACGGTATCGGTGTCGGGCATGGCTGTCGTCCTTTCGAGTCGACTGCGAAAGCTTTACCTTGCCAGCCGCGTCCTCCAGGAGTGCTCCTCGAGGAGGAAGACGGCGACGGAGCAGACGCACCAGACCAAGGCCAGGATCGGAATCCGAGGCATATCGGTCTGGGCGCTTGCGGGAAGGTGAGCCGTCGTCAGGTAGACGAAAGCGACTCCTGTTCCTAGGGCGTTGACGGCTGCCAACGCCAGGAAGAGCACATGGGTAATACGGTGCTCCATGGGCGTTAACCGTCCTTTGGTCGTCGAATTGTCAGTGAACTACTACACCACCAGAGCCTTCAATCGCTTGAAAACTCGGGGAGTGGCCCAGCCCCTTACGGGACTGGGCGTTTGCTCCTTGTGGAAGATGTTGCTACTCGGACGCCGCGACAGGTGACCTTGGCGCATTGCGCCGGGAGAGCCGAAGCATTGCCGCAGCTTCAGGAAGCTCGCTGTCCGGCAGGGCGTAGTAGATGGACATCAACGCGTCGTGGTACCGGACGAGATCCGCCACTTCGTCGGAGGACAACTCTCTGACCATCCGCGCGCGATGGAGCTGGGCAATGAAGCCATAGAGCTGATGGGCTCGCGCGACATTACGAGTGCGGAACTTGTCAATGGCCCTGATGATCCAGTCACCGACAACTGCAAGGGCGATGACGTATGCAAACTTACGGCCCAGGGGCATGGAATCTTCCTTTATTCGGGAGCGATCCGTGGATATGCACACCACGGCTGGTCGGTCTACTGCGAGAACGATTGGATAATGATACCACAGTTATTGACTTAATGCAAGAGTTATGGTAGTCTAATCGCACTAGTCGAATCGTATCGGCTCGCATAAGGAGGTTGGGCAGTGCCCGACACCGCTACAACCAGCAAGATCCACCTCAGTACCAGATCCGAAGGCATTGAGTCTCTGGCACGGGCGCTTACGTACTTCTTCGACGAAGTCGAAGAGTTCGCTCTGGCGTACCGCCCCAAGCACGGCTTCCTCGTCGGCAGCGGTCCGGTCATCTCGGCCGATTGCCCCGACTTCCCCTGGGTCATCCACCACGGCCCCTCGACGGTCGCCCAGTCGATCATGGCCGTCTTCAACCGGCTCAGCATCGCCGAGAAGCAGATCATCAACCCCGCAGCGAGGGTCGATCCGGAAAACCCGGAAATCGACGGCTGGAGCGCGGCGGACCTCGTTCTCACCGGCAAGACCACCGGCGAGGACTACGCGGTGCTGCACATCGTTCCCGACTGGGTCTAGCCCAGCCCGCCCCGTCTCTCTCAAGCGAAAACTCGCCTGGAGGGGCGGGTTTTCAATTACTGAAGTATTAAAAAGAGGCTTCTTTAAGCCTCAATCAAAGCATAAGCGTTATGGTAGTCCCAAGGGGAGTCGAACCCCTGTTACCAGGATGAGAACCTGGCGTCCTAACCACTAGACGATGGGACCACGTCCAAACCGCACTTCAGCCTCCGCCCCAGCGCATGCGTTGTGGCTACGGCTTGCGTGACGGTTTCTCCTTTTGCCTCGCCAAACAGCTACGCTTGGTTTGGCTCGGCCAAAAACTCAAAATCTCAAAAGAGCGGTCGAAGAACTTGATTATTGTAACACCATATAAAGCCAGCGTCTAGAGTGTGGCGGGTTGATTTAGGGCGCCGATTGCGGCATAATCTAACCTGAAACATAAGGAGTTTGGTGGACCCTCAGGCGCGCAACTACGAGATCTTGGCTAGCGTCCTCGGCTGGGCCGGCGGCAGTGTCGCCGCCGTCATCGCCGCGATCTACTGGTTGCACCCGGGCCTGCTGCGAGCCGGCACCACCAGCTTGATCACGGCGCTGCTGGCCGCCGCCACCTTTGGCTACTTCCTCAGCGCCCACCAGCTGCTCAAGCGCAAGGCGCTCCAGCTCTCGACGCTATTGTTGGTGCTGGCCACCGCCGTCACCATCATCCTGATCATCGCCCAGACCGGCGGCCTCGATTCGCCCTACTACGCGCTCTGGCTGCTCGCCATCGTCATCTCTGGCATCTTCGGCACCCCGGCCACCATCGCCGTCACCGCCGCCACCGCCGTCATCTACCTGATCGACTTCCTGTCACACCACCACGGCGCCTACGCGCCGGGCAGCCGCTTGATCCAGCTGGCCATCACCGTGGCGGCCGCCGCCATCGCCGAATGGATCCACAACCGCACCCACCGCACCCAGTCGCAGGCCATGGCGCTGTCCGGCCAGCTCGGCCAAGAGCAGCTCAAGGCCCAAGCCTTGATGAGCGCCATGGGTGAAGGCGTCATCGTCGTCAACCCAGCTCGCCAAGTCCAGCTCTTCAACCGGGCCGCCCAACTCTTAACCGGCTGGGACGAGCGCTCCGCTCAGGGCATCGACTATCGTAACGTCTTGAAGCTCAAGACGACCACCGGCGAGGACCTCGGCGACGCCGGCGATCCCTTCATGAAGGCGTGGCAGCGCCAAGCCACCCTCGTTGAGAGTAACCTCTTGCTCACCACCCAAGCCGGGCGCCACATCGCCATCACCATGACGATCTCGCCGATCCGCGACGGCGACGGCCGCATCACCGGCGCCATCGCCCTCTTCCGCGACATCACCTCGGAGAAAGAGGTCGAGCGCCAGCGCGATGAGTTCATCTCGACGGCCTCGCACGAACTGCGCACACCGATCGCCGCCATCGAGGGCTACCTGTCGCTGGCCATGAACCCGATGACGGCCGCCATCGACGATCGGGCCAAGGGTTACCTCGACAAGGCTCACGGATCGATCACCAACCTCGGCAACCTCTTTAAAGACCTCTTGGCCATCACCAAGCTGGAGGATAAGCAGCTCAAGGACAAGCTCGAGCCGACCAACATCAGCGACCTCGTGCGCCGCGCCACCGACGACATGCGCTCGATCGCCGAGAAGAAGGGCCTCGTGCTCGAGCTGCGCAGCGGCAACCAGATCATCTCCGGCCCGCGGCTGCTGCTGCCGATCTACAGCGCCATGGTCAACCCCGAACGGCTGCGCGAGGTCGTCATGAACCTGATCGATAACGCCATCAAGTACACCCCGGCCGGGCGCATCACCGTCAACCTCAGCGCCACCAGCGACACCATCACCGTCGGCGTCCAAGACACCGGCGGCGGCATCGCCAGCGAAGACCTGCCGCACCTCTTCCAGAAGTTCTACCGTGTCGATAGCTCGGCCACCCGCACCATCGGCGGCACCGGCCTCGGCCTCTACATCTGCCGCACCGTCATCGAGCTCTATAATGGCCAGATCTGGGCCGAGAGCAAGCTGGGCGAGGGTTCGACCTTCAGCTTCCGTCTGCCGCGGATCGCCAGCGAACCAGCCCCGCAACTGGCCGGCGGCGGGGCACCGGCCGCTCCGATGGTCCAGACCGCCGCCGTACCGGTCGCCGTCACGGCGGGCACCACCGCCGCCCCGGCCGTACCGATGGCGGCCGCACCGGCCCCACGCGGCGCCATCGACGGGCTGAGCGTCCAGCCGACCAAGGTTGCGTCCTAGGGCGGCAGTTGTTAAGCTTAAGCGGAAGGAAAGACCATGCCTAAGATCATGTTGGTGGAAGACGACATCAACCTCCGCGACATCTACACCGCCAGATTCCAAGCCGAACAGTTCCAAGTCGTGACGGCATCGGACGGCGAGGAGGCGCTGGCGCTGGCCGTGCGCGAGAAGCCTGATTTGATCGTGCTCGATGTCATGATGCCAAAGATCAGCGGCTTCGATGTCTTAGACATTCTGCGC
>CAYMAB010000025.1:1256-6964 GCA_964388345.1 uncultured Candidatus Saccharimonadales bacterium | reverse complement strand
TGGTAGAGCAGTGCTTTCGTAAAGCAAAGGTCGGCGGTTCGAATCCGCCCATCGGCTCCAAGCGGGTATGGTTTAATGGTAGAATGCGACCTTCCCATGGTTGAGACACGGGTTCGATTCCCGTTACCCGCTCCATATAAATCAAGCGGCGGACCGTCACCCTTGGTCCGCCGTCTCGGCTCACCCGCTCATCTAGCTGTCGATGTTATCCGGCCTTATGCTTTGGATAGCGGCGCTCGTAGCGCTCGGCCAGAAACTCGTACCGATCGGCGATGGCTCGCCGAGCCTCGTCCAAGCTGACCCAGAAGACGTCGTAGTCACTGCGGCTGGCGCCCGAACGTTTGACTCGTCGTCCGCGTGAACTGCTCACCTCTTTAACCCTCCTACTTATTAATGGCCTCAGTATGGCACCGAGCGGCGAGGGTGGCATTGGCGCGGCTCACAAATCGGCCGCCGTTAGAAATGTTACTTTTGGCAGATGGCTCTTATGCTTCTAAGCAGTGCGGTAGTACAACAGGTACCAGACCACCGCGGCGGCGGCCACCACGAGGATGATCAGGATGGTGGCAAGCACCATCGGCCAGCGCCGAGGCTTGCGCAACACTGGCGCCACTGGCATCGGCGCGGCCTGAACGGGGCGGCTGGCCCGAGCGGCCGGAGCCGGCGCGGTTCGAACCGGTACCGGCCTCGCCGCGACCGTGGGCTTGGCAGCTGTTCTCGGGGGACGAATATCACTCATGCGCGGACGGGGCTGATCGGGCATCGCTGAATCCTCTCTTGCTCTCACCATTATAGCAACTCACGCGCTCGCTTGAAGCCCAAGCCAAACTCTGGTACCATTATTCAGTTTTGGTCTTTGATTTTCGGTTACGAAACGACAAACCAAGCAAGGCTCTTTGTCGTTTCGAGAGGAGAAACCGCTCGCAGACTGGAGCTCCGCCAATGCGGAGCGTAAGCCGAAGGGCGGTTTGGACGAGGGCTCGTAGTGAAGTTGGCCTATCACGCCTCCCTGTCACGGAGGAGATCGCCGGTTCGAATCCGGTCGAGCCCGCCAAACAAGCATTATCCCCCACAATCGGTTAAACTGAGAGTGATTGGAGGAGTTATGGCAAAGAAGCATGTTACGCAGGCCGGTGGAGCTGGTGGGGGTTGGTTCCTCGGGTTCATCGGGTCCTTGGTCTACTATCTGCATTTCCACTCCGGAACGCTCTGGCTGGTCGTACTGGCCGTCCTCAAGGCCGCCGTCTGGCCAGCGTTCTTGGTCTACCACCTGCTGCTCTTTCTGAAGATGTAGCCACAATACGGTAAGACCAGACTCATGAACTATTGACTTTATAATAGAAGTGTGCTAATGTTATGCGCACATTCTGTGATTATCCCTCGATCGATCCAGAGGTACCTCCCATGATCCCCATCACCCTGAAGTGCCAAGTCCCTTGGTTCCCCGCCGGTGGGAACAGAGACAATGTCACCATGCAAGCTCGCACCACCCTCCAGATGGCGGAGTGGCTCGGCCCAATCGTCGTACTCGCCGTCAATGAGGTCGACGAGCTCACCGGCTACGAGTCCATTCTGGCCCAATCGGTCCGGGTCGACTTTGTCCTCATCTCCGATTTCGCCATCAACACAACCGGAGTCCTGATAGCGGTGAACCCGCCCGAGATCGATGGCGGTTTCGTGGAGCGGGAGCTGCGCCGACAGACGCTGAAAGTCCGCATCCGCCGATTGCTCTGGGAGGAACTGGAGACCAACTGCGATCATCTCTCCCTCCCGACGTGGGAGCTCGAGGTGGTCTGCAGGGAGGCCAGCAGCGTCAGAGTCACCCCGAAGGGCGAGATCGCAACTAGCTAGTCGCAACACCGTCCACCCACGAACAAGGAGTTCTGCGATGCTGAAGAAGACGCGTTACGCCATCGTCGGCGGTCTCGCCCTCGTCGGAGCCCTCAAGCTCTACGAGGCCATCCTGACCGGCGAGATCTTGGACTGGCTCTTCTAGAGCCACCGACCCCGAGCCCGTCGAGCAAGCCCATTCGAGCCTGCCCGACGGGCTCGAATGCTCTTTCGCGTGCTACGATTATGAGTAAAGGAGACCTAGAACATGCCCGAGCGACACGACGATGCCTACTGGCGAGAGAAGCTCACTCCGGAGCAGTACCGCGTGCTGCGGCAGCGCGGCACCGAGCCGGCCTTCGCCGGTGCCTACTATGATAAGAAGGATGCCGGCGTCTACCGCTGCGCCGCCTGCGGGCAGGCGCTCTTTAGCTCCCGGGCCAAGTACGACTCCGGCAGCGGCTGGCCGAGCTTCTGGGACACTATTGATAAGAGTAAGCTCGAGTTGACCGACGACTACAGCTTCGGCATGCACCGCATCGAGGTCAACTGCGCCACCTGCGGCGGTCACCTTGGCCACCTCTTCCCAGACGGCCCCAAGCCGACCGGCCAGCGCTACTGTCTCAGCTCGCCGGCGCTCAACTTCGAGCCAGAACCGCCGAAGCAAGATCATTAGGCCGTCGGTCGGCCCGACCCGAGAGCGATTTGTGTTGATTTGAAAATCGGCTTATATTCTATATCATAAGCATAATGGCTAAGCTAAAAGGCACCCTCCTATCGCCCAAGTCGGCCTTCCGGCCGGCCGTTTTGCTTGTGGTTGTGGCTCTGCTCGCAGCCGGTGGACTCTACCTGATCTTCCGCTCCCACGCCGCCCGACTACCCGGCGACGTCAACAACGATGGCGTCGTCAACTCGCTTGATCTCTCAATCATCGCCTCCAACCTCGGCAAGACCGGCCAGACCTTCGCCGAGGGTGACCTAAACGGCGATGGCCTCGTCAACACCTTCGACCTCTCGATCCTAGCTTCCCTCTGGCAAAGCACCGCCACCCCGCCGAACCAAACCGCTCCGGCCACCCCGGCCGACACCGGCGCCGTCATCTGCGGCAACCACGCCATGCTCGACGGCCCGGCTACCAAGGCCGACATCCCATCGGTCGACCCGACCGCGCCCTACGGCACCAATGGCATAAACGTCATCAGCGAGCCGGCCGGCGCCAACGCCATCGCCCCGGTTCCGGGTAAGACCTACTACTTCGCTACCGGCGTTCACCATATCAACCCGACCATCCTCGCTACCACCGGCGACGTCTTCATCGGCGCACCGGGCGCCATCATCGACGGTCAGGGCACCCAAGCCTTCGCCATCCAGACCCAGTACGACACCAACGACCACAACATCACCATCGAGTACCTGACGATCCAGAACTTCAACCCACCGGAGGCCCAGAGCGTCATCAACGAACAGTCTTCGCCCGGCTTCACCATCACCCACAACACCATCACCGCCAACGCGCCAGGCGCCGCCGTCAGCGGCTCGGACAACCTGAAACTGACCTACAACTGCCTCTCCAACAACGGTGAGTACGCCATCAACGGCTTCGAATCGTCGAACAACAATCGCAACGACGGCATCCCAACCGACATGCTGATCGACCACAACGAGATGGCCGGTAACGACACCGAGCTCTACGACACCCCGGGCCACGACATGTGCGGCTGCTCAGGCGCCTTCAAGCTCTGGGCCTCGGTCGACGCCACCGTCACCAACAACTACGTTCACGACAACCACTCGATCGGCATGTGGTTCGACACCGCCAACACCGGCGCGCTCGTCCAAGGCAACTGGATCGGCAACAACTATGCCGAAGGTGTCTGGTACGAAGTCTCCTACAACTTCAACATCTCCTACAACACACTGGCAGACAACGGCTGGGGCAAGGGTCCGTGGCCATCGATCCAAGCCGGCTTCCCCGAGGCCGCCATCTACATCTCCGAATCGGGTAGCGACTCGCGGGTCGGCGACCGTTACCAAACCACCGCCTCGATCTCGCACAACAAGTTCATCGACAACTGGGGCGGCGTCGACCTCTGGGAGAACTCCAACCGCTTCTGCGCCGCCAACATGTTCGGCGACGTCAACGCCCAGCCGGACTCTGGCTGCACGCTCGTGAACCCCTCGGTGATCACCCGCCAATCTTGCCACAGCAACCTGCACGCCCCGCCGGACTCCCCCTACTTAAGCGACTGCCGCTGGAAAACCCAAAACGTCTCGGTCGACCACAACAGCTTCTCGCTGACCCCAGCCAACGTCAATCCGGGCGCTACCGGCGCCAGTGTCTGTACCATCGCCCATGGCTGTGGGTTGGTCGGCGCCGTCTTCTCCAACTTTCCCGGTACCAACCCGCCCAGTTCGGCCTACCCAGCCGGCGTCTTCTGGCCCACCACCACCACCGAGCACGCCATCACCTTCACCCAGAACAACCTGTGGGCGCACAACACCTACAATGGTCCGTTCAAGTTCTTCCCGTTTGACCAAGGCACCATCTCGACCTTCGCCCAGTGGCAGGCCGGACAGACCGGCAAGAACCCGCCAGAAGACGCCGGCGGCAGCTGTACCGGCTGCCTCTAAGGCCTAGCTCTACCGAAACGTCACTGTAACTGAGGCTGTGGCGCCGGTGCCATCGGCGTGGTCGTAGCTCCGTTGGAGCGGCGGCGCCCAAAGCCGCCGGTTGGTAGTAGCCATGAGGCATCAACACCGTTGGCGCTGGCCCACGCCGTCGCCTCACTGCGCAGCTGCTGGAGCGCCGCGGCGTGATTGGTTGGGTCGTTGCCCAAATCGGTCTGTAGCTCGGCTTGGAGCTTGTTATGCTCAGCCAGAATGGCCGCCTGCTGGGCCGCCGTCAACTGGCCAGCCGCCACAGCCGCTTGCAGCCGCTGTTCATAATCAGCCTCGCGATTCTGACCGAACTGCGGCCGCCGCTTGCTTGCAGCCGGGCTGGCCGCAGCTGGGCTGGCATGGTGAAAGTCGTCGGCCAAGTCCTGCACCAGCGACTTACGGTTCGGGCTGACGGCCGCCGAGACACGATTGATTCCGTAGAGACTGCCCGCCATGGTCACGCCGATGGCCGGGATGATGATGCGCTTAGAGACCTTCACGAGCGGTTCTTCTTCATGCTCTTAGGCTAACGCAGCCAGTTGAAGAAACGCTTAGAATCATGGCTGGCCCAGATAACGGCCACCAGAACGATCTAGCGGCTCCCGTGGGAGCCGCCGTAAACCGATCGTGACGATCTAGTTCTCTGTCTAGGCCGAGCCGACGCCGCGTCGCGCCAGCGCTCGCTGGCGCCGCAAGCGCCGTCGTTCGCGTTCGCTCAGGCCGCCCCAAATGCCGAACTTCTCACCGTGGCGCAGCGCATACTCGAGGCACTCCGGCCGCACCTCGCAGGCGTGGCAGACGCTCTTGGCCTCCTTGGTCGAGGCGCCGCGCTCGGGGAAGAAGAGGTCGGGGTCGACGCCGTTGCAGTTGGCCCGCTCCTGCCAGCGTCGGTCTTCATTTGCAGCCACCGTATCGAGCATCTCACCGATGTCTCTCACGAAGTCGCCCTTTCTCGCTCAAGGGGGTCGACACTTCACATCAACGTCCTAGGTGGGCTGGAGGACGCGCCCCCTGCCTACATCGACTCTACGCCCATCATACCGGTTATGTCTATAACTTTGGCGAGTGGCGCCTAGACTTTATAAAAGACGGTCGTCTTGGCAGCCGAGACCTGTTGACTAAGGTAGGAGTTGAAGTCGAGCGGCGAGATCAGAATGTGGGCGGCGTGAACGGTGTCGCCCTTCTTATCGATCACCTTGATGATGTGGTAGCCATACTGG
>CAYMAB010000025.1:0-1246 GCA_964388345.1 uncultured Candidatus Saccharimonadales bacterium | reverse complement strand
ACTGGGTCTTGACGAGATCGGAGACTTGGCCGGGCTGCAGCGCGAAGGCCGCATCCTAGAACTCCTTGACCATCTGGCCGTGGCCGAAGTAGCCAAGATCACCGCCGTTTGCGGCCGTGCTGGAGTCCTGCGAGTACTGCTTAGCCAGCGTGGCGAAGTCTTGGCCGGCTTTCACCTTAGCCAGCACCGCCTCGGCCTTGGCCTTGGCCTGTGCGTCCAAGCTCGGGTCGCTCGCCACCTTCTGCTGCAGCTTCTGTTTGGCCAGCTGGAACTTGACCTTGCGCTTGAGATCGTCGTAGCTCCAACCGTAGTACTTCGCCAGCACCTCGCGAACCTTCTGGTCTCCGCCGGCCGACTTGGTGATCTGGTCGAGCTGGCCGTTCAATTCTTGGTTGCTGACGGTGATCTTATCCTTATCGATCAACTGCTGCGTCACCTCGTCGGTCTTCAGCTGCGAGCCGACCTGCTGCTCCAACTGCTTCAGCTTGGTCTGCCCCGCCACGGTGTTGAAGTTGACCGGTGGCTGGCCATTGCTACCCGGCTGACTCTGGTAGTACTGCTTGATCGAGCCGAGCTCGAAGAGATAGTCTTTATAGCCGATGAAGTCACCATTGACCTTCATGAAGGGATACGGCACCACTCGCGCTACGGCGTAGACGATCCGGCTGGTGCTGTGGTACTTGTAGATCAAGACGGCGAAGATCAAGACGAAGACGGCGATACCGGTGGCCACTCCGCTCAGAGCCAACCACCAGCCACGCCGGTCGGGCGCAGACTGTCGAGGTGCTCGCTTCAGCTTCGAACCGGCAGCCGCTTTTAGTCGCCCCAGTCGATGAGATTTCGAGGCCGACTTCGAATCGGAATCGGCCGAGTGATCCGTTGCCAAAAGTAATAACTCCTAACTACTTGGACTATGCTACATTAAATCCCCGGCGGTGTCGAGGAGGGGTTGCGGTGCAAGACGGCGATGATCTGCGCGTGAATCTCGACCGGCCGATGGATCGTCTTCATGACGACATCGCCGACATAGGTCTGGGCGGTGATGTCACCGAACTTGAAGAGCACCGCCTGTAAGCCGCGAATGTGGTAGTTAACGTTCTGAATCCTGTCGTTGGCATACTCACTGACGCGCCGGTTGAAGAAGCCACGCTGCTTGATCTCGATCAGGCGCTGATCGGTCACGATGTAGATGGTGTAGTACCAGCCGATCCACGCGTAGAACCAGTAGACTAGGGCGATGATCGGT
>CAYMAB010000024.1:0-7080 GCA_964388345.1 uncultured Candidatus Saccharimonadales bacterium | reverse complement strand
CGTTGAGAAGCTCAAAGAAGTCATCCCGCGCCAGCTCTTTGAGATCAGTCTCCAGGCCGCCATCGGGGCCAAGATCATCGCTCGCGAGGACATCGGCGCCATGGGCAAGAACGTCACAGCCAAACTCTACGGCGGCGACGTCAGCCGTAAGAACAAACTATTGGACAAACAGAAGGCTGGCAAGAAACGCATGAAGCGCGTCGGCAAGGTCGACATCCCGGCCGAGGCCTTCATGGTCCTAGTAAAGCGAGACTAGGCGACGGCGGGGCTGGTGCTGGTCGACCGGCGGCGGCCGGACTGCAGCTCGGTCATGTGGGCGTAGTAGCCGCCGTGCTTGATCAGCTCGTCGTGGCCGCCGCTCTCCAGCACCTTGCCGTCCTTTAAGACGAGGATCTGGTCGGCCTCGCGAATGGTCGAGAGGCGGTGGGCGATGATGACGGCCGTCTGGTTCTGCATCAGCCGGCGCAGGCCGTCTTGAACGTAGCGCTCCGATTCGGTGTCGAGCGCCGAGGTGGCCTCGTCCAGAATGATCAACTGTGGTTGGCGCAGGATGGCGCGGGCGATGGCGACGCGCTGCTTCTCGCCGCCAGAGAGCTTGATGCCGCGCTCGCCCACCAGCGTCTTATACTTGGCCGGTAGCTTATCGATGAAGACGTCGGCGTGGGCCTGCTCCGAGGCCGCTCGAATCTCGGCCAAGGCCGCCTCGGGCCGGGCGAAGCGAATGTTCTCCTCGACCGTGTCGTTGAAGAGCGCCACGTCTTGCATCACCATGCCGATGTGCAGGCGGATCGAGTGTTGGGTGAAGCCCGTGATGTCCTCGCCGTTTATGAGGATCTGGCCGCTGGTGGGGGCGTAGAAGCGCAGCAGCAGTTTGGTGATGGTGCTCTTGCCGACGCCGGACGGGCCAACCAGCGCTAGGCTCTGGCCGCGGTCGAGCTCGAACGAGACGTTCTGGAGCACCTTGCGACGCTTGCCGGGATAGCTGAAGCTAACGTCAACAAACTCGATTGAGTCAATCGAGTCGAGTGCTTTGGCTTCTAGGCCATCAGTGATGGTCGGCTTGATGTCGAGCAGCTCAGTGATGCGTTCGGCCGAACTCTCGACGTCGCCGGTGTCGGTGATGACCCGCCCGAGCGGGTTGAGGTTGGAGAGGACTTGTTGGACGTAGAGCGAGACGAGCAGGATGTCGCCGATGCTGTATCTGCCCTTGAGCGCACCGATCGCCACTACGGCGACCGCCGCCAAGAGCCCGCCGCCACTGAGCAGGTCGCGGAAGAAGTCGGCCGCCCAATCGACCCGAAACTGCTTGAGCCGAGCCAATCTAAACCGGTCGGTGAAGTCGATGTAGCGCTGCAGCTTATAACCCTCTTGAGCGAAGCTACGCACCGTCGAGATGTGTGTGATCGTCTCGGTCAACTCGCCATTGGCTTGCTCACCCAGCCGTAGCCACTCCTTACGAATCGGCTTGGTCTTCTTCACGCGATTGATCGAGATGTAGAGGTTGATCGGGGCGGCTATCGTCATGATCAGCGCCACCAGCGGAATCTTGACCCATAGAATTATCAAAATGAATGCGACCGTCAGCACGTTCACGAGGCTGTTGCCGACGATGCTGTAGATCCAGCGGCTGACGTCGACGACGCCGTTCTGCACCTTCTCGATGATCTCGCCGACCCGTGTGTGTTCGTAGTAATCGATCGAGAGCTCGGACAGGTGGCCAAAGAGTTCCTTGCGAACGCCGGTCATGGTGTCGATGAAGAGGCGATCGCCGATGCGCTCGGTGATGTAGTTGAAGATGGCGATGATGAGCCGGAGGCCGGCTAGGATCACGATCAGTCCGACGATGCGGTGAACCCCGGCGGCCGATCCGTTCCGCGACGCCGCCACCACGTCGTCGACGACCAGCTTGAAGAAGTAGGGAGTGATGGCGCCGGTTAAACCCAAAACGGCCGTTGCGATGATAGCAACGACGAAGCGGCCACGATAGTTTGGTATGAGGCTAAGGACCCGCCAAATGTTTCGCAATAGAACCGTATTATAGCACTTTTATGGGTTGGGGGCAAGCCCCTTGGGTCGAGTAGATCGTTAGGCTTGGGGCTTCTCGGCCAATCGCTTCTCCAACTCCTCTGGCCTCTCGGCCAGCTCGGCGATCAGCTTGGCTCGCGTCACGTGGGCCTCCCCGCCATAGACCTCGGCGGCCTTCTCGGCCCGTTCGGCCAGCTCGCGAGCCTCCTCCGGTTGGTGGTTGGCGGCGTAGAGGCGGGCGAGGCAGAGATCACAGTAGAGCTTGACCTCGGGGGCGTCGAGCGGCGCCAGCTCGCCGGCCGCCTGCTCGGCCAGCTTCAGCGCCGCCGCGGCTTGGCCTTGGCGAAAGAGGTTACGAGCTTGGAAGTAGTGCGTCGCCGCCACCCCAACTCTGTCACCAACTTTTAGTAACAAATCCAAGGATTGGTCGAACTGCCTCGCCGCCTCATCATAGCGCTTGGCCTTGGAAAGGGCATTGCCGTAGTCGCGGCGGACGTTGCCCAGCAGCGCGTCGTCCAATCGCTCGGACAGCAGATCGGCCAAGGTGCGGATGGCGCCGGCTTGATTATCGTTCTGGCTCAGGCTGACGCCGAGCATCTGCATGGCGCGTTGACGCAGTGGGCCGCTCGAGTGCTCCACCACCTCGCCGTAGAGCCGGATGGCCTCGTCGTTACGCTCGCGCTTGCGGGCGCCCTCGGCCGCCTCGAACTTGGCCGTTAAGACCTCTTCGTTCATACTTTATCCCCTTTCAAGGCCTTAAAGTCGGCCAGAATCTGCATGGCGTGCTCGGCCGGCTGGACCTTCTCGTATGTTTTAACGATCTCGCCCTTTGGGTCGATCAAGTAGGTATTGCGCAGTGTGCCCTCGAACTCCCGCCCCATGAACTTCTTCATCCCCCAAGCGCCGTAGGCCTTGATCGTCGTAAGCGACGGATCGGCTAGGAGCGTGAAGTTGAGCCCGTGCTTGTCGGCGAAGCGCTTGTGGCTCGCCACCGTGTCCTTGCTGATCCCGACGATCTCCAACCCAGCCTCTTTCAAAGCATCGCGGCCATCGCGAAAGCTGCAGGCCTCTTTGGTACATCCGCCCGTCTCGTCCTTCGGATAAAAGTAGATCACCAACCACTGGCCGGTATAATCACCGAGTACGTGCTCCTTGCCATCTTGATCCGGCAATTTAAAATTGGGGGCCTTCATGCTTCTATTATATAGCACCGGTTAATAAGGTGGGGGAGGCCCGGGACGATCCCGGGCCTCCTACTGGCCATGGCAGATCGTGTTGACGATCCGCAGCAGCGTCAGATAGCTGTAGTTGAGCAGTGTCTCCGGTGGATCCTCGTCGTGCGGCAGCCCTTCGAGTACCCAAGCGATCCGCGTCGGCCCCTTGAGTATCACGTTTTGCATCTCGAAGAATGGGCAGCCGCTCCGCTCAAGCTCTTGCAGGGCTTCATTGATGAAGGCAGAGATCGTGTCGCTCCTCCAGCCGCAGAACCGGGTGAGGCCTAGTTCCTGCTGGACGATCCGCCGCTTCAGCGTCTTTGGCCTCATGGCGTCTCCCGGCTCACCGCGGTGGCGACTGGTTGCTCCGTCGGGACTACGACGCTACAGATGACGTGTGCCTGCCACATGAAGAGCTGGAACATACTCCAACCCACAAGTCCGCCCATATAGGGACGCCGAGGAATGTTGACCTCCACTGTGATGCCGCGCTCCAACGACAGACTTTCCCAGATGATGCTGACGAGATCTTGGCAGTTCGGATTGGTCATGAACAGAACCGTATCTTGCTTTGCCCTCAATGTTGCCTGAGCGACCAGTACTACACCGGCCTCGTTGGCTGCCCATCGCTTTGGTTGCCCGCGCAGGTCGACGGCCAGCTGGAGGGCCGTGGCCAGCTCGCCCTCTGTCTCAACCGCCAGACAGATCCACTCGTCGTTGATTTGAAGTGCTTGCATCGTTCCTCCCAGATCGAAGCCCACTGTCATTCTAGCGCAAATGGCGTGTCAGAAAAGCACAACCAGATTCACGGCTGGCACTCTTGACATGAGAGTGCCAGTTTCTTACAATATTGGTACTGGCACTGGTGGGAATAGAGTGCCAGAATAACACTATGACACCACGACAAGGACACATCTTAGGCGCCATCGTTGAGCTCTACGCCGAGACGGCCGAACCGGTTGGATCGCTGGCGCTGAGCCAGAGTTTCGAGCTCTCGCCGGCCACGATCAGATCAGAAATGGTGGCGCTTGAGCAGGCCGGCTACATTCGCCAGCCGCACACCTCGGCCGGGCGCATCCCAACCGATAAGGGCTATCGGGCCTACGTCAACGGGATGCAGGCCAGCACGTCTGATGGCCGCGTCGAGAGTGCCATCGCCCGCCGAGTCCAGAGCGCCGGCCACTCGGTTGATGCCATCCGCGCCGCCACCGACTCGCTGGCCGAGGTCACCGGCAACGTCGGCCTGGCCACCATGCCCGACCGCTTCTACTTCACCGGCCTGGCCAGCCTCTTCGGACAACCGGAGTTCTTCGACCAGACGGCTGCTCGCGAGGCCGCCCGCCTGCTCGATAGCCTCGACGAGTGGCTGGCCGAGGCGGCGCCGCAAGATTCGCTCTCCGTCTACATCGGCGGCGAGAACCCGATCGGCAAGTCCAGCGGCTGCAGCCTCGTCATCGCCCGCTTCGCCTCGCCCTACAGCGACCATAGCTACATCGGCATCATGGGTCCGACCCGCCAGAGCTACCGCAGCGTCATGGGCCTCGTCTCCACCGCCAGCCGCTTACTCGAGGAGGCATTGATATGACCAAGCCAGTCAAGAAAGCTACACAGGACCAAGGTCAAGTTGAGGAGCTCAAGGCCGACTTGCAACGCATCCAGGCCGAGTTCATCAACTTCAAACGGCGCAGCGAAGGGGAGCGAGCCGAGCTGGTCGACCTCATCAAGCAAGACGTCATCTTCCAGTTACTCCCCTTGCTCGACAACTTCGCCCGCGCGCTCGATCACCAGCCGCCCGAACTGGCCGATAACCCCTGGGCCGCCGGCGTTCAACAAGTCGCCAAGCAAGTTGGCGAGACGCTGGCCAGCCTGGGAGTGACGGCCTACGGCGAAGCCGGTGATCAGTTCGACCCCAACCGCTACGAGGCCATCGCTCACGACGGCGAGGGCGATCACGTCACCGAGGTCTTCCAAAAGGGCTACCAGATTGGCGACAAGGTCATTCGCCCAGCGATGGTCAAAGTCGGCAGTATTAACAGCAATCATAAGAAGGAGTTAAGTCATGAGTAAGATCATTGGAATCGATTTAGGGACGACCAACTCGGCCATGGCCGTGATGGAGGGCGGGCAGCCGACCGTCATCGCCAATGCCGAAGGGGGACGCACAACGCCGTCGATCGTGGCCGTTAACAAGAACGGTGAGCGGTTGGTCGGCCAAGTCGCCAAGCGCCAAGCCGTCATCAACAGCGAGAACACCGTCTTTAGCGTCAAGCGATTGATCGGCCGCAAGTTCGGCGACGAGGAGGTCCAGCGCGACCTCAAGTTGATGCCGTATAAGATTGAAAAAGCCGGCGACGGCGTCAAGGTCAAGATGGGGGAGAAGAGCTACTCGCCGGAGGAGGTCTCGGCTATGATCCTAGGCAAGCTCAAGGCCGACGCCGAGGCGTTTCTGGGCACCAGCGTGACCGAGGCCGTCATCACCGTGCCAGCCTACTTTTCGGACGCTCAGCGCCAGGCCACCAAGGACGCCGGCAAGATCGCTGGCCTCGAGGTCAAGCGCATCATCAATGAGCCAACGGCGGCGGCGCTGGCCTATGGACTCGATAAGAAAAAGGAAGAGAAGATCGTCGTCTACGACCTCGGCGGCGGCACCTTCGACGTCTCGATCCTCGAGCTCGGCGACGGCGTCTTCGAGGTTAAGAGCACCAACGGCGACACCCACTTGGGCGGCGACGACTTTGATCTCGTGATCATGAACTTCTTGATCGATGAGTACAAGAGAGACCAAGGCGTCGACCTGACGAGCGACAAGGCTGCCGTGCAGCGCCTCAAAGAGGCGGCCGAGAAGGCCAAGATCGAGCTCTCCACCACTACCGAGAGCGAGATCAACCTGCCCTTCATCACCGCCGATGCCTCTGGCCCCAAGCACTTCAGCTACAACTTAACCCGCGCCAAGCTCGAGCAGCTGGTCGGAGACCTGATCGAAAAGACGGCTGCGCCCTGCCAAGCCGCTCTCAAAGATGCCGGTCTCAAGGCCAGCGACATCAATGAGGTCATCCTCGTCGGTGGCATGACCCGCATGCCGGCCGTCCAGAAGAAAGTTGAGGCGCTCTTTGGTAAGAAGCCACTGGCCGGCGTCAACCCAGACGAGGTCGTGGCCATCGGCGCGGCCGTCCAGGGTGGTGTGCTAGCCGGCGACGTCAAGGACGTCCTCTTGCTCGACGTCACTCCCCTCTCGCTCGGCCTCGAAACCATGGGCGGTGTCTCGACCAAGCTGATCGAGCGCAACACCACCATCCCGACCTCCAAGAGCCAAGTCTTCTCCACCGCCGCCGATTCGCAGACCTCGGTTGAGATCAACGTGCTGCAAGGCGAGCGCGAGTTCGCGGCCGACAACAAGAGCCTCGGGCGCTTCATGCTCGATGGCATCCCGCCGGCCCCGCGCGGCCTGCCCCAGATCGAGGTGACCTTCAACATCGACGCCAACGGTATCGTCAACGTCTCGGCCAAGGACAAGGCGACGAGCAAGGAGCAGCACATCACCATTCAGAACAGCGGCAACTTGAGCGAGGATGAGGTCAAACGCATGCAGGCCGAGGCCGAGGCCAACGCCGAGGGTGACAAGCAGAAGCGCGAGCTGATCGAGGCCAAGAACCAACTCGACGGCATGATCTACACCGCCGAGAAGACCATCAAGGACGCTGGTGACAAGGCTTCTGAGGAAGACAAGAAAGCCCTTGAGGAAGCCATTACTGAAGCAAAGTCCAAGTTGGATTCTGAAGACAAAGACGTCCTCGAGAAGGCTGGCAGCGACTTAAGTGAGAAGATGCAGAAGGTCGGCGCC
>CAYMAB010000023.1:0-7120 GCA_964388345.1 uncultured Candidatus Saccharimonadales bacterium | reverse complement strand
ACTGCAGCGCCACCACCATGGAGTCGCCCGACTTCGAGCACTATCGCCTCTACAAACTCGATCAGCGCGTCACTCACGCCATCGTATTGCTCTACAACAATCAACCCGGCACCCAAGCCGACGGCAGCCAGGCCGCCAGCGGCGCCACGCCAGTCAGCGGCAGCGCCGCCGAGCTGGCGCAGCAGCTCCTAGCCAACCACAATCTCACCACCAGCGGCCGCGACGTCCAAGAGGACCTACAGCTGACGGCCAAGAATCAGCCCGGCACCGCCGGCGCACCGGTCAGCGCTACCATTCTGCAGCTACTCAGCCAGCTGGTCCAGAGCCACACTGTCGATGTCAGCGCACTCGAGAGCGGGGGAACGGGGCACTGCGACGGCGAGGACAAGGTAGCCTGCCCGGGCGAGCCGCACTACAACGGCGATGCCGTCGACATCGACCGGCTGGACGGCGTCGCCATCACCGGCCGCAACGACCCAGCGCTCGTCATCATGAACCTAGCCTTTAGCGTGCTGCCGAGTGGCTCGCGCTTCGGCCAGCTCGGCTGCCCCGGTGTTGAGCCGGTGCTGCCGAATGGCTTCAGCGACTTCACCGACAGTTGCAACCACCTCCACATCGACGTACCGAAGGGCACACCGTGAAGCGCCGCTGGATCGCCTTCATTCTCCTAACGCTGTTGCCAACCCAAGCGCTGGCGCTGACGGCCAGCGAACTCCAGATCGTCCAGTACCAAGCCAGCCGCTACGATCCGAACGCCAGCGACTCGTTCTGCGTCGGTGGCCCCGGCGGCTCCGGACCGCTCTACGGCCTGCACTTCCCCCAAGTACCCGACACCGGGGCGCTGGCCAACAGCATCGACACCTTCATCAAGAACACCGAGCCGGGCTCGCCGCTGAATGGTATGGGCAACGCCTTCGTATCCTTGGGCGAGAAGTACGATGTCAATCCGGCGCTGGCCATCGCCAACGCCGAGAAAGAGTCGCAGCTCGGCACCACCGGCCACGGCCCAGCCCCCCAGAACAACGACTTCGGCATCCGCGGTAGTGGCGAGGGTGGCTTCAAGAACTTCGCCACCCAGACCGATGGCATCACCGATTACTACCAACTACTCCAGAGCGACTATATCGGCCCACCGTCCAATTTCACCACCGTCCGCCAGATGATGTACAAGTACGCCCCGCCGAGCGATGGTAACGACACCGAGGGCTACATCTCCTTCATCGAGTCGGTCGAACAGAAGATCTTGGGCGGCCTCACCACCGGCAACGCCACCGATACGGCCGCCCTCACCGCTGGCTGCGGCAGCGCCCAGCTCACCAGCGCTGGCGCACTCGGCTGGGATCTCTCCGGCCCGCACGTCATGGTCAGCTACGACCAAGGCGACCCGCGCTGGGCCAGCGATCCTTACGGCGCCGGCAAGGCCTCGATCGGCAGCTCCGGCTGCGGCCCCACCTCGATCGCCATGGTGGTGGCGACGCTGACCGGTAACTCCAGTGTCACGCCACTGACGATCGCCAATAAGTACGGCGGTCAGTACCACCCAGCCGGCGACGGCACCAGCTGGGCCGTCTTCCCGGTCGTCGGTCGAGACTACGGCCTCCAAGAGCAGAACCTCGGCACCGACCTCAGCAGTGTTCCGGCCATCTTAAAGCAAGGGGGGCTCGTCATCATCTCGGTTGGCGCTGGCTACTTCACCAGCGACGGCCATATAATGGTCATACGAGCCGTCAGCGCCGACGGCACGCAGTTCTTCCTTGCCGACCCGAACGGCACCGGCCGCCACGGCGACAGCGAGACGCGCGGCTTCACCGCCAGTTTCTTAATAGGGGAGGGCCACTTGAAGGGCCTCTTCGCCTACACCAAATGAACAAGCGACCACTCATCGTCATAGCCATCATCGCCGTCCTCATCCTCGTGGGCGCCTATGCGCTGGTGCGTGGTCACAATCAGAACGCGACCTACGGCCCAACCGCCCCGAAAGAGGCTGAGAACGGTGCGCCACCGGCCGTCCAGAACCAACCGACGATCGGTAACACCGGCCAGCTGGCCAACATCCTCTTGGCCGAGCAGTTCACGGCCGTACAGAGCAGCCTCGTCGCCTACCTCCAGAGCAAGTACCCGAACGCCCAGTCGGCCACCATCACCGGTGACACCACGGTGGCCGGCGACGGCTCGGTCAACTTCAGTCTGAGCGTCGCTACGTATAATAAGGCGCTGGCCGTCCGGCTGGTGCGCGACGGCAGCGGCAACATCACCGTCTTCATCCCCCAAGATAGCTACCAAACCACTCTCTCCATCTACGGCCCGAGTAGCCCAACGGCCGACTAGGCGTCCGGATCGACCAGCGACTCGAGCTGGCCGATCGTGATGACCAGTTTGGTGATCGGTGTAGTCTCATCGGTCAGCTCGCCCAAGATGGCGACCTGCTGCAGTCGCAGCTCCGAGGCTACCCCGGAGCTGGTCGTGACAATTCTAAGCACACCGTGGTTGAGCGAGTGAGCTCGCCCCTTGCCGGGAAAGCGCCGATCGAGCAGTCGCTGGGCCCTCGCCAGCACGTCGAGGCGGTCGAGGCCAAGACGGCGCGCCCGTTCCGACCACAAGCCGTCGTTAAGCGACTGCATACTTGGCCACCTCGGCCGTCTTGATGATGGCGTGATCTTGGGCGATCTCGCGGGCGATATCAGCATCGGTGGTGGTGATGAGCGTTTGGTAGCCCGGCAGTTTCTGGGTGAGGTAATGACGCCGCGAGACATCGAGCTCACTAAAGACGTCGTCGAGCAAGAGCAGGGGGGGCTTGGCGAGGCGCTCCTCGAGGTAGCCCAACTCGGCTAGCTTGAGAGCAAGGACGGCGCTGCGAACCTCGCCGCGCGAGGCGATCGCCATCATGTCGTTGTTCTTGAAGCGAACACGAAAGTCCTCGCGGTGCGGCCCAATGGTAGTGAAGCCGGCCGCCAGATCGCGTGTCAAGTTCGAGACCAGTGCTGTCATGAAGTCCTCGGCGTAGTTCGCCACCGTGATGCTCGGCAGATACTCCAGCGCCAAGTCGGCCGCCTCGCCAGCGATGTCGTCGTACGACTGGCCGACCACGCCATTGAGGTAGGTGATGAAGCGCTGGCGGCGGTCGTAGAGCTCGGCCGCGAGGTTGGTGAGATTGACGTCCCAAGCGAAGATCTGGTCTTTGACGCTGGCGATGTTGAAGTTCTCCAAGAGCGAGTTGCGCTGGCGCAGCACCCGACCGTAATCCGTCAGCGCCCGCAGATAGATTGGGTCGGTCTGGCAGAGAATGCTGTCTAGATAGCGGCGGCGCAGGCTGGGCGAGCCATTGATCAAAAGCAGGTCGCCGGGCTCAAAGAGCACCACCGGCAACGTGCCGAGGTGGCGCACCAGCGGCCGCTTGGTTTGGTCGTAGAGCAAGCGCTTGGCCGGCTTGGCGGTCGGCTGGTAGATTAAGCTGATGGCCCCATCGGCGTGGCCGGCCTCGATGCGAAAGAAGTCTTGGTCGTGACGAATCAGGTCGGCGTCGCGAGCCCGGAACGACTTGGTCTGGGCCAGCACGTAGAGCGCCTCGAGTAAGTTGGTCTTGCCGGTGGCGTTCGGACCGATCACGACCGTTAGATTGGGATGAAGCCCAAAGCGGTGGTCGCGGTAGGACCGATAGTTAACGAGGTTCAGCTGCTCGATCGTCATGTTAGGTGCGCAGTGGCATGATGATATGAAGGTAGTCGCTCGCTTTGCCACCGGGCACGAGGACGCAGGGGTTGAGCTTGCCAGACAGCGACAGCGAGACTTGATCCGAACCAATGACACCCAGCGCGTCCGTGAGATAGCGAGCATTCAGCGAGATCTCACCGTCCTCCCCAGTGACGGCGCATTCGGCGCTGGCAGTGTTCTCGCCGATCTGTGATGGGTTGGCCACCACCGCCAGTCGGCCGTCGCCCTTGATATCGATGCGAATGCTACCGGCACTCTCGCGGGCAAAGAGGCTCGTCACCTTGGTGATGCGGGCCAGCTCGGCGGTGGCGATCTCGACGGTCGTCTCGGCCGTCTTCGGAATGATCTGACGGTAGTCGGGGAACTTGCCCTCGATCAAGCGCGAGGTCAGCTCAATGTTGCTCTGCCGGAACATGATCTGGTTCTCACCCAAGTAGATCTTCACACTCTCCTCGGCGTCACCGAGAATACGCGCCAGCTCCTGCAGCGTCCGAGCCGGCACGATCACGCTGAGCGGCGCCGTTGGAGGCTTGGCCAGCTTGATGGTCTTCTCGGCCAGCCGGTAGCTGTCGGTCGCCACCAGTGTCAGGCTCTTCTCTTCGCTAAAGATGTAGACTCCGGTCAAGACCGGCCGGGCCTCATCGAGCGAGGCCGCCACCACCACTTGGTTGAGCGCTTGGGCCAAGGCCTCGGCCGGCAGCTCGAGGATCGGGTCGGTCTTGAGCTCGGGGATGAGCGGGAACTCATCGGCCGAGATGCCATTGATGGTCGATTCGACACCGGGCGTCTTTACTACCAAGCTCAGATCCTTGAGACTCAGCTCGATGTTCTGGCTGGGCAAGCTGGCGACGAACTCACTGAAGAGGCGGGAGGGGACGGTGATGGCGCCCTCCTCCTCGATCTTGCCGCCAATCCAGTAGTTGATGCCGATCTCAAGGTTGGTGGCGGCCAGCCTTAAGCGCTTGTCGGACGTGCTCAGCAGAATGTTACTGAGCACAGGTAGGTTACTGCGCGTACTGGCCACCCGGCTGACGACTCCCAGCGCTTTGTGTAGATTCTCTTGTGTCAAACTGAGCTTCATTGCACCCCCCTTGTGACTGTCTTTATCTCTTTATTAATAAAACTAGTCGTAGTCATATTAGTGATTGGGGAGAGTCGGGAAAAGCCATCACTTAAGGCCTCATGAAGCCGAGAAAGCCCGCTTGAGGTCGGGTAGAAGTGGCGCACAACCGTGCGCCTAAACTGCGCATAGCCCGTGGTGCTATCACCCTCAGTGGTCGTACGGTCGACGTCAAGACTGGACTTAGTGGGCAGAACCGCCCGGCTTATACCCAAGTTGTCCCAGACTTGTTCAGGCATAGATCCGCTCCTTCAGACTGGCCACCTCATGGCGCAGCTGCTCGTCGCGCTCCAGCTGGCGCTCGATCTTGTTGACCGAGTGGATGGCAGTGGTGTGGTCGCGCCCGCCGACCGAGGCGGCGATCTTCGGGTAACTCAGGTCGAGCTCTTGGCGCATGATGTACATGGCTATCTGGCGGGGCGTCACGATCTCGCGGTCGCGCTTGACGCCGGTGAGGTCGACCACCCGCAGGTCGAAGTAGGCCGCCACTCGCTCTAGTACCAGCTTGGCCGTCAGGCTGCGCGGCCGGGAGGAACGGTTGTTCAGTCCGCCGACCAGCGCTTGGGCGGCCGCCAGTGACGGCTCGACGTTGTAGAGCTCGCAGTGGGCCAAGAGCTTGGTGAGGGCGCCCTCTAGCTCGCGGATGTTGCTGTTGAACGAGCGGGCCAAGAGGTCGACGACCTCTAGCGGCAGGATCTGGCCCTGCACTTGGGCCTTGCGCTGGAGGATGGCCGAGCGCGTCTCGAGATCGGGTGCCGAGATGTCGGCCATCATGCCGGAGGCGAAGCGAGATTTGAGGCGCTCCTCTAGCCCGGCGATGGCCTGCGGCGGCTTGTCGCTTGAGATGATAATCTGCTTGTTGGCTTGGTGAAGGGTATTGAAGGTGTGGAAGAACTCCTCGACGGTGCGCTCTTTGTTGGCGATGAACTGGATGTCGTCGACGATTAAGACGTCGATCTTGCGGTACTTGCCGGCGAAGGCGTCGACCCGCTTACGGGCGAGGCTGGAGAGGAACTCGTTGGTGAAGCCTTCGCTGGTGACGTACTCGACGCGCTTGGAGTCATCGTGGCGGCGGATCTCGTTGCCGACAGCCTGCATCAAGTGGGTCTTGCCCAGCCCGACGCCGCCGTAGAGGAAGAGTGGGTTGTACTTGCTGCCGGGGTGCTTGGCGACGGCCGCACAGGCGGCGTAGGCCAGCTCATTGCTCGAGCCGACCACAAAGTTATCGAAGGTGTAGCGTGTGTTGAGCGAGCCAGCCTCCGGTTCGGCCACCGCCACACGCTTGGCCGGCTCGACCGCGGTCGGCTCCGTGACCGCCGCCTGGGCCGCCAGCGTCTCGACCTTCTCCGGCGCCCGCTCGCCAACCCTGTACTCCACCGCCACCTCGCCGTTCGAGACCTTGGCCAGCGCCGTCGTGATCTCGCCGTGGTACTTCTTCTGCAGCCACTCCTTGGTGAAGATGTTCGGCACCGCGATCACCACCCGCCCGTCTTGGCTGGAGACGATGGCGGTGTGCTTGAACCAAGTCGCAAAGTTGGCGCGGCTGATGCTGACCTCGAGCTCACCCAAGACAGCCTGCCACAACCCCGTTAAATCCATACCCCTCCACCGTTATTTACCGCAAATGACTTTAGCTAATCTTAGCGCACCATAAGCCTTTTCCACAACCGACTTTTAACCGCGCGGTTCTCCCCCAAAACGGTCAAATGAGGAGTAGGGATGGGGGATAATCAGCGCCCAGCTGGGGAAAGAAACTTTGGGCCAAGGTCTTTGGTATGATGAGACCATGAATGAATCGCCGAAGTTGATCATCCTGCGTGGCCACTCCGGGTCGGGTAAGAGTAGCGTAGCCAAAGTCCTTCAAGAACAATCTAGCCGGCCATTGGTTGTGATAGACCAGGACCTTTATCGTGTCGATGTCCTCAAGTCGATTCCCGACGGCAGCATCGTTAATGAGATGAGCCGGCGCATGGTCAGTGATGATGCGTTGACGGTGCTCGAGCATGGCTACGACGTCATCGTTGAAGGCATCCTCTACTTCCCCAAAGCCAAAGCCATGATTGAGGAGCTGATCTCGAAGCACCCCGACAATAACTACATGTTTTGGTTCGACGCCGGCCTCGAAGAGACGTTGCGACGTCACAAGACTAGAGACAAGTCGGCCGAGTTCGGTGAACAAGAGATGCGAGAGTGGTATAGAGAACAGGAGCCGAGTGGCTACGACTTTGAGCAGACGATCCCGGAGGGCTTCACGCTTGAGGAGACGGTTTCGTTCATACAGAAGACGGC
>CAYMAB010000022.1:0-7163 GCA_964388345.1 uncultured Candidatus Saccharimonadales bacterium | reverse complement strand
CGCAAGACCTTCAAGGTCCAGTACATCCAACTGCGGCGCTGGGCTTGGGGCATCTCCGACTTTCCCTATGTCATTCGTAACAGCATGAAGAATCGGCGTATCCCGTTGGGCGAGAAGATTCTGCAGACGGCCCGCTTGGTCGAGGGCCACTTCAGCTGGGCAACGGCGCCGTTGGTGCTGACCTTCGTGGCGTGGCTGCCGCTCTATCTCAACCGAGCCTTCGCCGACCAGCTACTGGCCCACGAGCTGCCGGTCATCGCCAGCCGTATCTTGGGCCTAGCCACGCTCGGCCTCGTGGTGACCGTCATTGTTAGCGTCATCTCACTGCCACCGAAGCCGGCGCGCTACGGGCCGGGCCGCCGCCTCGCCATGCTCTTGCAGTGGCTGCTCTTGCCGCTGACGGCCATCTTCTTCGGAGCCTTCGCCGCTATCGACTCCCAGACTCGCCTGATGATCGGTAAGTATCTCGATTGGGCGGTGACAGAGAAGGCCACCAAGCGATGAACTACGGCCTCGCCTTCGTCGTCGCTACCGGTCTCAGCCTTGCTATCACCCCGCTGGTGCGCCGGCTGGCCCTGCGGCTGGGGGCGATCGATCGGCCGACCGGTGGCCGCAAGCTTCATGCCCGCCCGACGGCTCGTCTTGGCGGCCTCGCCGTGGCGGTGGCCTTTGTCGCGAGCATCCTGATCTTTGTACCGATCGACCGCCGCCTTGTCGGGCTCCTAGCCGGCGCCGTCGTCATTCTCGCGATTGGTGCCATTGACGATCTGCGCGGCTTGAAGCCTTGGGTGAAGCTGGCCGGCCAGTTCGCGGCGGCCGGTTTAACGCTGGCCGGCGGCATCGGCATCAGCGCCATCACCAACCCCTTCGGCCACTCGCTAGCGCTCGATTGGGGCCGCTTCGCTCTCCACCTTGGTTCACTTCGCTTTCACATCACGCCGATCGCCAACCTGCTCAGCCTGATCTGGATAGTCGGCCTCATCAACGTCATCAACTTTCTCGATGGTGTCGACGGACTGGCTGGTGGCGTCTCGGCCATCGCCGCCTTCATCCTCTTCCTGCTAGCCCTATCTGTTCACCAACCGTTGGTGGCGGTGATGGCGCTGGTGCTGGCCGGCTCGGCGCTCGGCTTCTTACCTTACAACTTCGCGCCGGCCAGCATCTTTCTGGGAGACTCCGGCGCCTACTTCCTCGGTTTGATCTTGGCGCTCCTCGCCATTTACTCGGGTGGCAAGCTGGCCACCGCCTTTCTCGTGCTCGGCTTCACCATCATTGACGGCCTCCTGACGGTGCTGCGACGGATCTACCATCGCAACTCGCCGTTTAAGGCCGACCGCACGCACTTGCACCATCTCTTACTCGACTACGGGCTCTCCCAACGCCAGACTGTCTTGGCACTCTACTTACTCTCGTTGGTCTTTGGTCTCGTGGCGCTGCTCGCCAGCGCCTTGATCAAACTGATCGCCGTCATTGTGCTAGCTCTGCTCGTCACAATCCTCGTCACCAGCCTGCTCCAGCGGCGTTCGAAGGGCCCAAAGAGCCCCAGAGTAGATTAGCCCGCTAGAGCATTGATTCTTGGAGCCGCTCGTAGTACACTTCTCAGGTAGTTAGGTGAGGAGTCGCCCGTGAGTCGTCGTTATCTCCAAGAGTTGATCAAGAATCTGCAGGAGTACTACCAGTGCCCATCGTGCAGTACCAACTACTACTTCGACGACATCAAGCTGCTCGGCCAGATCGAGGTCTACTACTTCGTCCAACTGAGCTGCCACAGCTGCTCGCTACCGGTCATCGCCACCATGAGCATCGGTTCGAAGAAGCGCCGCCGTTCCAAGAGCGACCTCGGTCGTGTCGAGGAGGCCAAGTTCACCCAACTCGGGCCGATCAGCTCCGATGAGATCGCCCAGTTTCATCGCTACATCTCCGGCCGCCGCGGCGGCTTCAAGCGACTGGCCTAGCCAAACCCGTCATCATAACAGGATAAACCGACTTTACTATGGATAAGATTGTCTTAAAACTCGAGGATCGCAGTGAGCGCGGTAAGCGCAACCAGCAGCTGCGCCGCCAAGGCTTCGTGCCGGTGGTGCTCTACGGCCATGGGATCGATCCTGCCGCCCTCAAGATCCCGATCAAGGATTTGACGAAGGCCTACAACCAAGCCGGAACCAGCAAGATCGTTAGCGTCAAGATCGGCGAGCACCCCAGCCGCAACGCCATCTTCCAGGATGTGGCGGTCGACTCCTTGACTGGCCAACTGATTCACGCCGACCTCTTGAACGTCCGGATGGACGAGAAGATTCGCACCGAGGTGCCACTGCGCATGGTCGGTGAGTCGACGGCCGTCTATCAAGACGAGGGCACGCTGGTGACGCCGCTGGAGGCGCTCGAAATCGAGGCGTTGCCGGCCGACCTGCCTGATCACCTCGAGGTCGACATCTCGATCCTCGACGACTTCGAGAAGGCCATTCACGTCAGCGACCTCGCCATTCCGGGTGGGGTGACGGTCCTGACCGAGCTCGAAGAGCTGGTGGCCAAGGTTGAGCCGCCGCGTAGCGATGCCGAGCTCGAGGAGCTCGACCAAGAGATCACCCAGGAGCTGCCGGAGGGCGCCGAAGAGACACCGGCCGAGGGTGGCGAGGATGGCGAGAAGGCCGAGCCCGAAGCCTAACGCACCGATCCCACCTTTGCCCGTAAGAGAGAGCCTAGTGGCTCTCTCTTTAGTACTTCTTCAGTTCATGCTTCAGTTGAGCATCACTGACGAGGTCGGTTTGGTCGGCGAGGTAGCGCACGAAGGCGGTGGTGTGGTAGCGCTTCAGGGTCGCCAGCACGATGCGGGCGACCTCGGCTGAGCTGATCTCGCGCTTGCCGGTATCGAGGATCTTCGACTCGATGGTCTCGGTGATGGCGTCGATGGTGGCGGCCTTAGAGGGGATGTTGAGGAAGGCAGCGTAGAGACTAGCGAAGAGCTTGGCCCGGCTGTAGCGCTGCTTGGGTTTACCCGAGCGAACCACCTTAAGGAAGCCGAGGTCGACCTGCTCGTAGGTCGTGAAGCTCTGGTGGCAGCTCAGGCAGCGCCGCCGCCGCCAAATCTGGGTATCGAAACGGGTCGGACGGCTATTGAAGACGTCGCTAGTGGTCTGGCGACAGAATGGACATTTCATGACAACATCTTGTCATATGACTTGAAAAAGCGCCAGTGGAAAAGGTCGCCGAAAGGGGGAGAATCTATCGATCGGTCGAGAGCTCGCGAGCCGCTTGAGCGGCGTTGCCGAAGCCGACGGCGTCGCGGGCCGGACTCGATAACAGCTGCTCGGCCGGCCGGACAGTGCCGACCCCAAAGCGACCGTTAATCTGGTCCAATGCCTCCGAGAGGCGCTCGTCGCCGCCGGCCTCGTCGAAGAGGCTCCGAGTGGTTTGGGCCAGTGGCACGAGGTCGATGGCACTGACACTGACGAGCCGGACCGGCCGCGACAATCGGTGACGGGACAGCAGCCGCTCGACGTGAGCGAGGAAGGTGGCGGAGTCAGAGAAGGGATGGCGGCCGTGGTAGACCCGGCCCCATGAGCTGCGGTCGTTATAACGCAAGTAGACCGCCACCCCGCGAGCGGCGTAGCCGGCCGCTCGGAGCCGCACGGCCGCTTTGTAGGTCAGTTGGCTGGCGAGTCCAGCGATCTTCCTCGGATCGGTGGTGGCGTGCGGGGTCAGGGTGGTCTGGTGGCCGATCATGCGACGGGTGGTGGGCGCGAGATCGACCTCATAGCCGCGCAGGCGCAGGTACCATGCCTCGCCGGTCAGGCCAAAGAAGCGTCGCAAGAGGGCGTAGGGAGCACGGGAGAGCTCGAGCGGGGAGCCCAGCCCGATGGCCGCAAAGCGCCGAGCCATCCGCCACGAGACGCCGTGCAGATCGGTCAGCCCAAGTTGAGCGTAGAAGTCAGCGAGGCCGGTTAGCTCCAACCGGACGAGGCCATCGGGCTTCTGAAAGTTCGAGGCCATCTTGGCTAGAAAGGCGTTGGGCGCGATCCCGATCGAGGCCTTGAGCTGATCGCCAAGCGAGCTTAGGTTGGCCTTGATCTCGCGGGCCAACTCGATCGTCTCTGGCCGCAGGTCTCGTGGTACCAGTAATAGAGCCTCGTCGATGCTTCTGATGATGACTCGGCAGCGGGTCTGGTCGAGCGCCGCCATGATGCGGCCGTGGAACTGGCGGTAGGGTGCTGGGCGAGCCTCGATGAGAGCGATATCGGGGCAGAGGCGCTTGGCCTCACCGACGTTGGTGCCGGTCTTGATGCCCAGGCGCTTGGCCTCGATCGAGGCGGCGATGATGCAAGTGGCATCGTTTAAGAAGGGGCAGACCCCGACCGGTCTGCCCCGTAGCTCGGGCCGCAGCTGCTGCTCAACCGAGGCGAAGAAGGAGTTCATGTCGACGAAGAGAGCTTGGTCGTCGGTCGGCTTGGTTGCGAGTAGCTCTTCTAGCATTGGCCCAGGTTGGCTTAGGACCGGGCCGCCACTAGCTCATCGGTGGCGCTGACCTCGGCCTTGGTCTCTTTCTCGGCCTGCTTGGTCTTGAAGTACTTGATCAGTCCCCAGACCTGCTTGATGACGGCGGTGTAGCCCTCGTAGGCCTCCTTGATCTGGCCGAGCCCGGCCGCGCCGAAGTCCTCGAGGAAGCGCTGAGCCTTCTCGGCCTCGGTTCTGGCCGAGTGGAGCGACTCGATCTTGATGTGGTAGCTGTAGCGAGTGTGGGCCTCGTTGATGTAGTGTGAGACGGCCGCACTGGCTCGGCGCAGGTTGTTACCGAGCGGGTAGTACTGCTCGGCCGGCGCCGCCTTGACCAGCTCGTAGACTTGGTCTTCGAGCGCTTGGGCGCTGGTGTAGATACGTAGTTGTTCGATCGATGATGCCATCGGATCCCCCTTATAGTGTTAGTGATTTCTCACCTCACTTCCGAGCATACCGAACAAAGACCGAACAGTCAAGCCCCAAAGTGATTACTCTTCGGTTGGCTCCTCTAGGCTGTCTTGGGCTAAGCGCGCGACTTGGTCCGATTCGAGGTGTGGTTCGGTCTCGGCTCCAACCTCGGTTTCAGGAGTGGCCTCATCGGCAGCCTCGCCGAGCTGTTCGAAGAACCAATCGTAGCGAATCTTGGAACGGTGATCTGGTGACACGGTCTCTCCTTTATGCGGTGGTCGACGGCTTGGTCCGTCTAGGTTTGTAACCAATGCTACGCCCCGGGCGAGCGGAGTCGACAGCCCCAAGCGTCCAAAAATCCGGGCCCGGCCCGGCGGACTTTTTGGCAGTCTGTCGATACTGTCAGTCTAGGTTGTCTGGGTGAACATTAGCCCCAGCTTGATCTGGAGAGCATCGTCGAAGTGGCGGGGATCGAGGTTGATCAACTTCTTGGTCTTGTCGAGCCGGTAGATCAAGGTGTTGCGGTGAATGTGGAGCTTGGCAGCGGCTTGGGTGAGGTTGAGGTCACTTGTCAGAAAGGTCTGGACGGTGCCGAAGAGCTGCTGGTTGCGTAGGAGCGGGCTTAAGATTTGGTGGGCCAGCTCGGCCTTGCGGTCGTGGTTGACGTTGGCCAGCGTCGTGTACATGCCGACGTCCTTGATGTGGTAGACACGGCCGGAGCCCCAGACTTTCAAGCCAACCCCAAGGGCCAAGGTGGCGTCTTGGTAGCTCTTGCGCAGGCCGCCTAGATCGGGGTAGTACTGGCCGACGCCGATGGCGATGTCGGCCTTTTGATGTAGTTTGGACAACGATTTAAAGAGATAGTCGGCCTTCTCCTTCATGAAGCGAATGGTGTTGACGGTGTTGAGCTGCTCGCCGCCGATGCCTTTGAGCAGAATGAAGCGATCGCGAGCGGCGTAGGCGACGACGTTGTCTTGGTAGTTCTTGAAACTGTCTTTGATGGCTTGGCCCAAGAGCTCGGTGGCGCGGTTGAGCTCGAGCTTCTGTTCCTCGCCGGAGAGGTGACCCTTGTTCAGCTGGAGCTTCTCCTCGAAGCCGCTCAGCTCGAAGACCATGACGGCTTGGCTGGAGCGCAGGCCCAGCTGGAGGATGTCGGCTTGGCGGTAGATCTCCTCGGCGTTAATACTAGCGGCCTGCAAGAGGTCACGGATGAAGGTGGCCCGAACCACCTCGGTGGAGTGGACGCGGTCGATCAAGAAGTATTGGTGGACGATGACCTCGGCCAAGCCTTGGAGTAGGCTGACGGCCTCGGGCGTGATCTGGCCCTCTTCTAAGACGATGCCGAAGACGCCGATGGTCTGGTGTTCGTAGACGAAGGGATTCCAACGAACCTCGTAGCCGTTGTCGCCGCCCTCGGTCTGGCGACCCTCTTGGCTGGCCTTGAGCGCCTCGGAGGAGAAGGGGTTGGCGCCGGTCGAGCCAGCGAGGATCTGGCCGTTGGTGTCGGCCACGATGACCTTGCGCTTCAGGATGGCACCGGCCTTGGTGTGGATCTGCTCGGCCAGCTCGTGGTTAATATGCATGTTCACCCTCGAGGAACTTGGTGTAGAGAATGGCCAGCTTGATCTGTACGGCATCGTCGAAGCGGCGCGGATCGAGGTCGAGGTTCTCGTTGATGCGATCGAGGCGATAGACCAAGGTGTTGCGATGGATGCTGAGGCGCTCGGCCGTACGTGTCAGGCTCATGTCGAGGTTGAAGAAGGCCTCGAGCGTCTCGATGATCTCTTGGTTTTCGCCCAGCTTCTCGAGCAGTTCGCGGCTGAAGTAGCTGTTCTGCTCGTCGACGCCGGAGAGCAGCGGCGCCACCACGCCGAAGTCGTCGATGTGGTAGACGCGGTCGCCGTCCCACATCTGGGTGCCGAGCTCCAGCGCGTTGAGCGCCTCTTGGTAGCTGCGCTGGAGGCCCTTTAAGCTCTCGTGGTAGTTGCCGATGCCGATGGTGGTATCGAGCTTCGTCTCGCTCTTGATGATGCGGATGATGGAGGGGTGATTGAGGGCGCTGGCGATGGTTTCTTCGCGGTGGAACTGGCGGAAGAAGACGGGACTGCTCTCGTACTTCATGAGGGGGACCTTGACGGCGACTTCCTCGGCGGTGGATTCATACGGGTAGAGTTCGACGGTGATCCACCCCTGATAATCGATGGCGGCGATGGCCGCGAAGATCGCCGGGAAGTCCATCGCCCCTTCTCCGGGGACGCGGT
>CAYMAB010000021.1:0-7765 GCA_964388345.1 uncultured Candidatus Saccharimonadales bacterium | reverse complement strand
CGATGTGGTGAGCGACTACGATCTGGCGGAGATGACCAATGCCGTCGATCAAACCCAGCGTGAGCTGGCGACGCGCTACGACTTCAAGGGCACCGGCGCCTCGGTTGAGTTCAGTTCTGGCGACAAGACCGGCCTAGTCGTTGCCGGCGAGAGCGAGCAGCAGCTCAAGGCCATCATCGATGTGTTGCAGAGCAAGCTGATCAAGCGCGAGATCTCGCTGAAGGTGCTCGACACCAGCGCCGTGCCGGAGCCGAGCGGCAAGGGCGTGCGCCAAACCGTGGCTTTCAAAAAGGGCTTGGATCAAGACAAGGCCAAGTCGATCACCAAAGTTGTTCGCGAGGCCTTTCCGAAGGTGAAGACGCAGGTGCAGGGCGACAGCGTGCGGGTGATGGCGGCGAGCAAAGACGACCTCCAAGGCGTCATGGCGGCGCTGCGGGCCAAGGACTTCGACTTCCCGGTCAGCTTCACGAACTATCGGTAGGCCGGCTCGTGCGGCTGCTCTTCATCCATCGCTCGGTTGGCCAACACCTGATTCGCCGCGGCGATCTGCGCTCGCGCTTGGCCGCTCGTGGCATCGAGCTAGACGACTACAACAATAACAACGACTCCTTAACGTCCAGCAACGGCTCGATCACGCACGGTGCGATTAAGATACCGGGTAACAACACCAATCCCAGCGATCTAGCCGCCTACTTTAAAGATTGGCCCGATCTGCTCGATCGCTACGACGCCATCATGATCAAGTCCTGTTATCCCAACAGCCACATCTCAAGTGATGCGCAGCTGGAAACCGTGAAGGGCCAGTATCGAGCGATCTTTCAAGCCTGTAAACGCCACAAGAAGCCGTTGATCGTACTGACGACGCCGCCGCTCAGGCCGCTCTCCACCAATCCCGATGAAGCCAAGCGAGCGAATGCGCTGGCGGCATGGCTGATGGCAGGGGCAGGGGAGGGGGTACAGGTCTTCGATCTCCATACTCGATTGTCGGAGTCGGCTGGTCGCCATGCTGGCACGCTGCGCCGGCGTTATCGCTACTGGATGATGCCGTGGGACAACCATCCGAACGCCACGGCCGATCGAGATATCGCGCCAGAGCTGGTGGACTTCATCGCTTCATTGGGACTATGAAAGAAGGCGTCTCAAATTGCCTCTTGACTGTTCGGTTCTTGTTCGGTTACAATCAAGTCATCCTAGAATTAACAGATAAAGGAAGCTACAATGGCAAGAGCAGTAATGGAGAAGACGGCGGACGTGGAGACGAAGTCTAATAGCGAGAAAGACGAGCGGCTGAAGGCGGTCGATCTAGCGGTAGCGCAGATCGAGAAGCAGTTCGGCCAAGGCTCGATTATGAAGTTAGGGGAGGGTCACAAGATCGATGTCGAGACGATCCCGACCGGCAGTTTGGCACTCGATTTGGCGCTCGGCGGTGGCATTCCGCGCGGCCGAGTGATCGAGATCTACGGACCGGAGTCGAGCGGTAAGACGACGCTAGCACTCCACGCCGTGGCCGAGGTTCAACACAGCGGCGGGCTGGCGGCCTTCATCGACGCCGAGCACGCGCTCGATCCCGAGTACGCCGCTAAGATCGGCGTGAAGCTGGGCGACCTCTTAATCTCGCAGCCGGACACCGGCGAGCAGGCGCTCGAGATTGTAGAGACACTGGTGCGCTCCAACGCCGTCGACATCGTCGTGATAGACTCGGTGGCGGCGCTGGTGCCACGGGCCGAGATCGAGGGCGAGATGGGCGACTCGCACATGGGCTTGCAGGCTCGACTGATGTCGCAGGCGCTGCGCAAGCTGACCGGTGTGATCAATAAGAGTAAGACGACCGTCATCTTCATCAACCAGCTGCGCATGAAGATCGGCGTCATGTTCGGCAACCCCGAGACGACGGCCGGCGGGCAGGCGTTGAAGTACTACGCTTCGGTGCGACTCGATATTCGTCGGACCGAGACGATCAAGGACGGCGAGAATCCGATCGGCAACCATGTGAAGGTCAAGGTGGTGAAGAACAAGGTGGCGGCACCGTTCAAGGTGGCCGAGTTCGACATCATGTACAACGAAGGTATCTCCAGAGCCGGCGACTTGATCGATCTGGCCGTCAAACACGAATTGATCGGCAAGAGCGGCGCTTGGTACGAGTACAAGGGCGAGAAGATCGGCCAAGGTCGCGAGGCCGCCAAGCAGTACCTGAAGGATCACGCCGACGTTTCGAAGGAACTGACGGCTACCATCCGCAAGGCCGCTAGCGTCTAGGGTCGGCATGCCCACGATCACCGATATCACGCGGCAGCGCAAGCGCACTGAGCGATACTCGATCTTCCTCGATGGCACCTACAGTTTCTCTCTAACAGACTTGGAGCTCAGCACCAGCGGCCTCGCCATCGGCCAAGAGCTGGCGCCGGCCGAGGTCGAACGCTGGAGCGAGGACTCCGAGGTCTCGAAGGCCCTCGCGCGAACGTATGGGCTCTTGGCCCGCCGGCCGCGCAGCCGCCGCGAACTCGAGCGCTACTTGGCCGAGAAGAGCTACGAGGCCAGCATCGTAGAGCGTTCACTGGCACGGCTGGAGCAGCAGGGGTTGATCGACGATGCGGCCTTCGCCCGGCAGTGGGCCAGCGAGCGAATCAGGTCGCGTAGCCGCTACCAGTTGACCCAAGAGCTGCGCTTGAAGGGCATCGATCCAACCATAGTCGAGGCGACTCTGGCCGAGTTGGCGCCGGAAGACGAGTACGCCACCGTCAAGCGACTGATCGAGAAACGGCGGCGTGGCTCGCGCGGTAACGACCGTCAAGCCATCATCGGGTACCTCAGCACCAAGGGCTTTGCCTACGGGCTTATCAGTACGGTTTTAGAGCAGGAGTTCAGCGACCAGCGTTGGTAGCGAGAAGACGATAGGTTAGGAATAGCACCAGCGCCAAGAATAGGATTTGGACCACATCACCCTCCGATTGCATCGATCATAGCAAGGACGTGTCCATACCACAACCGTTATTTGGTGGTGACGGTCTGGGGGCCGGAGACCGACTCTTTCAGAGTGGCATCGCGGACGGTGATGGCCTTCGGCCCGACATCGACGATCTGAGAGCGGTCGATCATCAGGCTGCCGATGAAGAGATCCTTTAGGATTGAGCGTTTGACGGAGAGCTTCTGGACCCGGTAGGTCTCGGTGTCGATGGTGTAGCCCTCGACCCGGCCAAGCCGCGTGCCCAGCTCCGTTTTGACGACGAGACCGATCAGCCGAAAGTGCTCCTTCAACATCGGTGCCAGCCGGACGATCTCGGTGGCATCGGTGAGGTCGTCGGAGGAGTTGACGAGGACGGTGCCGCTGGCCAGCTCGCGGATGTCACGGGTCATTACCACCGGCAGGGCGGCCGCGCGGCCGGCACAGACCAGCGCCACGATCTCGAGGCTGCGTTGATCGATCAAGGGTTGGCGTACTTGGGAGAGCGCTTGGCCGGTTTGGAGGCTGACGACGTTCATGCCGACCAGCCGAGTGTTGGTGATATACATTGCTACCATTGTAACCAATCTTGACTTATGGTGCTAAAATCCCTAAACTGGAGCAGATATTAGTTAACCTTTTTCCTAGCGACAGCGGTTGTTAGGATCCCGCCGGCAGGCGAGATGCCATAGAGAGGATACGATGAATACATACGAGTTGGTGGTCCTACTCCACCCCGATCTTGAGATTGACGTCGATACGCCGGTCGCCAAGATAGAGAAGTTGATCGAGAGCCTCGGCGGCAAGATCACCAAGCGCGACAACTGGGGCAAGAAGCGCCTAGCCTACCGCATTCGGAAGCTGGACTTCGCTATCTACGTCTACTTCGAGTTGCAGCTGGCCGGCGAGCAGGTGCGCGCGCTCGAGAGCTCGCTCTTGATCACGGAGGAGAGCCTGCGCCACTTGATCACCAGCCACCTGCCGGAGTCGACCAAGCCCCAGAAGAAGACTAAGAAGGAGCCGGCGACGGTCAGCGCCAGCGCCGGCACAGAGGAGGTGAGTGATGGCAAAGAGCTTTAACCAAGCCATAATCATGGGTAACCTAACGCGCGACCCTGAGCTTAGAACGACGCCGACCGGCCAATCGGTGGCCTCGTTCGCCGTCGCCACCAACCGCAGTTGGACCGACGGCAACGGTGAGCGCAAAGAGGCCGTCGAGTATCACGAGGTAGTGGCTTGGGGCAAGCTCGGTGAGCTGGCCAACCAGTACCTGACAAAGGGCCGCAAGGTCATGGTAGTCGGCCGCCTGCAGACCCAGAGCTGGGAGAAGGATGGCGTTAAGCGCCAGCGCACCGAGATCGTGGCTAGCGACGTCAACTTCCTCGACCGGCCGAGTGACGGCGCCGGAGCCGCTGCCAGCTTCGAGAGTGACACCCCGGCATCGGCGCCGGCCGCCAAGGCCAAGTCGGCCAAGAGCGAAGATGTAGTGATCGAGGACATCGGTAGCGAAGATGAGCCGGTCAACCTCGACGAGATCCCATTTTAAGAAGGAACCATCATGGCCAATTTCTATAGTAAGAAAGTCTGCCGTTTCTGCGCCGAGCACACCGATAGCGTCGACTACAAAGACGTTAAGCTGCTGCAGCGCTACATCAACGGCTACGGCAAGATCGAGTCGCGCAAGCGCAGCGGTAACTGCTTGAAACACCAACGCCGCGTGGCGGTGGCACTGAAGCGGGCTCGCCACATCGCTCTCTTGCCGTTCGTCGTTCGCTAGACTGCCTAACCAAACTTTGTATACAATATGTATTCCATCGCCGATTTAAAGAAAGAGGTCCTCGTCTCGCTAGACGGCGTGCCCTATAAAGTGGTCGACTCCCAACACGTCAGTCTCGGTCGGGGAGGGGCCGTCATGCGCACAAAGTTAAAAAACTTGCTCAATGGCAGCGTGCAAGAACGGACCTTCCGCCCGGCCGAGCGCATTGAGCCGGCCGACGTCTCGCGAGTGGCCATGCAGTACCTCTATCGCCAAGACGGCGAGATGGTTTTCATGAATCAGGAGACCTACGATCAGGAGCCCATCCGAGCCGAGGTCTTGGGTGATCAAGCCCGCTTCGTCGCCGAGGGCAGCACCGTCATGCTGCTCTTCTTTGGTGGTCGAGCGATTGGGCTAGAGATGCCCAACTCGGTCTACCTGACGGTCACCGAGACGGAGCCGGGTGCCCGCGGAGACACCGCCAACGCCGCCCTCAAGCCCTGCACCGTCGAGACGGGCGTGGTGGTCTCGGTGCCGCTCTTCATCAATACTGGGGACGTCATCAAGGTCGACACGCGCAGTGGGGCCTATCTTGAACGAAAGAAGTAAGCCGGCCAAGTTGCGACTCGATCAGTTGATGGTCGAGCGAGCGCTGGCCTCGAGCCGCACGAAGGCGGCCGCTCTTGTGATGGCCGGCCAAGTCTCAACCAGCGATCGGCGGCTCGATAAGCCGGGCCAGCTGGTCGACGTCTCGATCGAGCTGAACGTCAGAGCCGCCTCGCCGTACGTCTCGCGTGGCGGCGACAAGCTGGCCTCGGTGGCGGAGGCGCTCGGGCTCGATTTTGAGGGCCGGCGAGTGCTCGATGTCGGTGCCGCCGCCGGCGGCTTCAGCGATTATGCCTTGGCCCACGGTGCCAGTGCGGTGGTGGCGGTCGATGTCGGCACGGCTCAGCTCGATTGGAAGCTGCGTGACGATCCAAGGGTTGAGGTTCATGAGCGTACCGACATTCGCGATCTGCCGCCGCTCGATCCGCCGGCCGATCTGGCGCTGATCGACGTCTCGTTCGTTTCTATTACTAAGATCATTGAGGCGGTCTGGTGGCAGGTCAAACCGGATGGTCGAGTGGTGGCCATGATCAAGCCACAGTTCGAGGCCGGCAAGGCGCTGGCCGATCGCTACCACGGCGTCATCAGCGATGAGGCTGTCCGGCAAGAGGTCTTGGAGTCGGCGCGGCAGCAGTTATCGCAGTCGTGCCAGATTCTGGCCGAGGCCGACTCGACGGTGCTCGGGCCCAAGGGCAACCGCGAGCGGTTCATGCTGCTAGCCCCTAGACGTTGAACCGAAACTCGACGACGTCGCCATCGCGCATGGTATAGTCGCGGCCCTCGGACCGGACCCTGCCCTTGGCCTTGGCGGCCGCCAGCGAGCCGGCCTCGACTAGATCGCTGTAGTTGACGACCTCGGCGCGGATGAAGCCGCGCTCGAAGTCGGTGTGGATGGCGCCGGCCGCCTCGGGCGCGGTGGCGCCGGCTGGGATCGTCCATGCCCGCACCTCTTTCGGCCCGGCCGTCAGGAAGGTCTCGAGTTTGAGCGCCTTGAAACCGGCCGCCGCTAGCTGGTTCAAGCCCGACCCAGTTTGGCCGACGCCGGCCAGCAGCTCGGCCCGCTCGGCTTCGGGCAGCTCAGAGAGCTCGGCCTCGAGTTTGGCCGAGAGAAAGACGGTGGGGCAGGGGTGGACGATGGCCTCGAGCCGCTCTTTGAGTTCGCCGTCACCTAGTTGATCTTCCGATAGGTTGAAGGCGACGATGAAGGGCTTGGCGGTGAGCAGCTGCAGTTCGCGCAGCCCACCGAGCTCGGTTGGCGATAGGAAGGAGCCGGCCAGCTTACCGGCATCGAGGCCGCTCTTGGTCTTCTCTAATACTCCCGCCAGCGCCCCAAGCTTGGGGTCGCTCTTGAGCTCGCTCCGCAGGCGCTCCAGCCGCCGCTCGACGCTGGCCAGATCGGCTAGGATCAGCTCGGTGTTGATCGTCTCGATGTCGGCCGCTGGATCGATGCGGCTCTCGACGTGTTGGACGTCGCTATCTTCGAAGGCTCGCACGACTTGGCAGATGGCGCCGCAGTCGCGAATGTGGGCGAGGAACTGGTTGCCGAGGCCCTCGCCGGTGCTGGCGCCACGCACGAGGCCGGCGATGTCGACGAACTTCACCACCGCCGGCGTGATCTTCTCCGGGCTGAAGAGCTTGGCCAGCTCGGCCAAGCGAGCGTCTGGCACCGCCACCACGCCGACGTTCGGCTCGATGGTGGCAAACGGGTAGTTGGCCGCCAGCACGTCGTTGTTGGTGAGGGCATTGAAGAGGGTCGATTTGCCGACGTTGGGTAGGCCGACGAGGCCGATGGTGAGACTCATTCGGCCATTTTATCAGGTATGGACGCGTTATCCTAGGCGTAAGCGCTTATGGTATAATCTCGGATAGTATGTCTGGTCATCTATAATGCGTAACTATCTACCGGCCATTAAGGTGAAGCGATCACAGCTCCGTCAGCACTGGCCACAGATCACGATCGGGTTGGTCGCGACGGTGGTGGTCGTCCTAGTCACCGTTAAGGTGGCGCGCTCGGCCTTCGATCCGTCGCTCTGCTCGATCGATTTCATGCATGATGTCCAGAACACCAAATATCCGAATGGCTGGAACTACCAAGGCTACCACTATCAGCCGGTCGCCTTCCAGATCTCGAGTAACGACGTTGACGCTCCAAATACTTCCTTGATGACGACCGAGAACTGTACCAACGCCAACTATTGGGCCGATGCTAACGGCAACGGCTCAATGGATCAATCGGAGCGCGGCTTGATTCAAATCGATCCCAACGTTGCCGACGAGCACACCGGCCCCAATACTCAGTCTATTCGTTGGAACAACGAGATGCCGGTTGGCGTTGAGCTGGGAGTGCCAAACCAAACGGCCGATAATCACGGCGTCTACCTCAACCCAGCCTTCACAGAGAAGTCGTTGCCGCAGGTGCGCTACCCCGTGCTTCAGCGCAACTTCGGTTCAGCCGGAGCCTT
>CAYMAB010000020.1:0-7886 GCA_964388345.1 uncultured Candidatus Saccharimonadales bacterium | reverse complement strand
ATGATGATGGCGGCGACGAGGCCCCCCCAGAGCAAGCGGCGCTGCAGAGCATTGAAGTCGGGAATCTTGGCGCCCTTCTTCGGTGCCTTGGCCGGCTTCTCGCCCTTGGCCGGCGCCTTCTCCTGGCTGACGTCGCTGTTCGAATCATCGGCACCGTCGGCGGCCGGCGCGTCGTCAATCGCCCGGCGGGTCATCGTCGGCGCCGCCGCGCTAGCAGCCGCGACTGGGGCGACGGCCTCGGCCGCCAGCGCCGCGGCCGGCGGATGGGCCGGCTCCTCCTCGCCGCCGTCGATCACCTCGGCGGCTTGATCGGGCTCCTTCGTCTCTGTCTCGGGCACGGACGACTTGCCGCCGAGTTTGGCGGCGACGGCTAGGCCAACGCGGCCGGCCAAGTGGGTCGAGAGGCGATCGGTCGTCACCAAGACCAACTGCTTCTTGTGATCGTCGGCCGCCTTCTTTAATAACTTCAAGTTGATCATGCTCTGAAGCAGGCTGGAGCGCTTCGGCACCACCACTTGGATCGAGCCACCGCCGAGCTTGCTCAGCTTATCGATGGCCGAGGTGATGTCTTCGTCGACTTCGAGATAGAGAACGTCTTTCACGCTTGCATCGCCTTGCTTAGTTTGGCCAGCAGCCCTTCGGTGATGCTGCCGGTGTTGATGACATCGAGGCCGAGGTTGGCCAGCCCCATCGGGGTGATGTCTGCGTAACTAGTCAACTGGCCGGTCAGATCCTTGACGCGGTTGACCTCGCTGGGGGAGATGTGGCTGACGATCGGCTTACGCGCGAACGGCAGCGACTTGTACCACTGGCTGCCTTTGAGAGCTTGGGCGATCTGGGGCAGCCCGGTGCCACCGCCGCAGAGCAGGATCTTGGCCGGCAGGTGATCGACGCGGTTGAACTCGGCCAGCGACAGCTCGACGCCACCGAGCCAGACGTTGATGTCGCTCGTCACCGCCTCCTCCACCAGTTTAGCGTTCTTCTGGGCCAATTTACCAGCGGCATACTCCAGCTTCATCCGCTCGGCCTCCTCGAAACCGGTGCCGGTGACTTGAGCGATCCGCTTGGTGAAGCTGCGGCCGCCGATGGCGAACATCTTGGTGCCCTCGACACCACCATTATTAACGAGGGCTATGTCGGTGGTACCGCCACCGATGTCGATGAAGAGGGCGCTGAATTCACTGGAGTCCTTCTGGCCGACCGATTTGGCGACGGCGAAGGGCTCGGCAGCGATGTTGATCAAGTTGAGGTCGAGGTTGCGCGCCACCATCTGGAGCGCCCCGAGGTGGACCATCGGCGCGAAGGCGTTGAAGAGTTGGATGCTGACGTCGCGGCCTTGGAAGCCGATCGGGTTGGTGACGCGGTAGCCATCGATAGAGACGTCGACGATGGCGGTGTTGACCAGCTTGACGTCGATCTCTTGGTAGCCGGTCTCCCAGCTGAGCTGCTCGCGGGCGCGCTCGAAGGCTCGCCATTGCACCCGGTCCAAGATCTTCTTGAGCTCGGGCATGTCGATCGGCACCGATGGCTGGGTGCGCTTGTACTTGATGGTGGTGGAGGCGCCCTTGACGAGCTCGCCGGCGATGCCGATGACGACGTCCTTGGCCACCACGCCACTCATCTTCTCGGCCACCTTCAATGCGCTGTCGCAGTTCTCGACGACACCAGCGATATCGGTGACGGCGCCGGACTGCATATCAGTGAGGCGCTGGCGCTGGCGGCCGACGCCGATGATCTCGATCGCCTCGCCGGCCACTCGGCCGATCAGCGCCTTGACGAACTCGGTGCCGATGTCGAGCACCACCAAGTACTGCTCTTGGGGATTCTTCTTAACAAACTTCTCGATCAGTTTCAAAGCCTTGGGAGCCTTTCGGTTCCCCTGTATTGTACCGCTTATGCTCGGTTTACGCCACCGCCCCGCTCCTTAAGTCACTCGGCGCCTAGCCGCCGGTCCAGTGACTAGCGATGATGGAGAAGTCGCTGATGTTGACGAGGCCGTCGCCGTTGAGGTCACCTTGGCTCTCGGTGGCGTTCATGGCAGCATAGTTTTGGGCGAGGATGCTCAGATCACTGACATTAACGTGGCCATCACCATTGAGGTCGCCGATGGTGCCACTGCCACCGAAGGCGAGATTGCGGTAGCTGTCCCAAGCCGGCTTGGCTAGGCCACTGCTCGATTCTAAGCCGTAGAAACTGAAGAACGTGTTATCGACACCGGTATCCTGCCAGTCGTACCAAAAGAGCGGCCCGAGATAGGGTAGGCTGCCGGCGCCGGTGTAGGCGTCGGTGAGGTCGGCGGCTTGAGTGGCTTGATCGGTGGCCTGCCCGCCGGTACCACCGGTGCTGACGCCGTACTCGGTCGGCCATATCTGCTTACTAGCGTCGCCGTGGGCCACCATGATGCTGCGGCCGCTCGGGCTTGACCCGTTCATTTGGTACCAGACACACCAGCTATCGGTCGAGGTGATCGGATCGATGGCGCTGCAGTAGGGATGCCACGCCACGGCGTCGAAGAGGCCGGTGCTGGTGCCGCCGTTGTGATCATAGATGGCTTGGAGGAAGGTCGGCGCGAGGTCGTTACCGCTGCCAACCGTCAACCCACCGACCATGACGGTGGCCGTCGGGTCGACGCCCTTGATGGCGGCGTAGGCCTTCTGCAGCAAGGTGGTGTAGGCCGCCACGTCTGGATTGGGCAGCCAGAACTCCGAGTTGTTCGGCTCGTTCCAGATCTCCCAGTCGTGCACTCGGTCGTGATAGCGCATCACCGTGGCGGCCGCGAAGGCGGCATAGTCATTGGGGTCGTCGGGCGGATAGTGATCGCTCGATTGGTTGGTGCGGGCCCAAGCCGGCGTGTAGTCGAGCGTGGCCAGAATCTTGATGTGGTGAGCGGTGGCTTGGTTGACGGCCACATCGAGCTTACTCCACGTAAAGCTACCGCGGGCCGGCTCGATACCAGACCATTCGAAGTCCTCGCGAACCCAACCGACGCCCTCGGCGTTCATTTGGTCGAAGATGGCACCGACTTGAGTGTTGTTGCCGTTCATGACTTGGAGTGTGTTCATGCCAAAGCGATCGTTACCCGGCGGAGTGGTGGCTCGACTCATGAAGATGATAAACCCGATGGCAGCGACCAGCACCACTAGGACGAGGCCGGTCAGCCGGTTGAAGCGCTTCAACCGCTTGATCACGGAGACCGCCAAGCTACTTGGCCGCCGGGGCTGAGTTGTTGACGTTTAAGGTGATAGCATGGCCGAGCGTGACGTTACCGGCAGCGTCGTAGGCTTGGGCAAAGAAGCTGTGCGGACCGTTGGCCGCCGTCGTTGAGTCCCACGAATAGCCGTAGCCATAGGTGGTGACTTGGCCATCGCCCAAGAGTGCGCCGTCGAGGTAAAAACTGACCCTCGTGACGCCGATGTTGTCGGTGGCTGAGGCGCCAAGCGTGACGTCGGTGCCAGAGACGGTCGAGCCGGCCACCGGCGTGAAGATGGCAACGTTGCCCGGAGGCGTGGTGTCGGCGGCAGCCGCGGCGGAGCGGTACGTCTGCCATCCGGTCTTCTGAACGCCGGCGTAGGTCAGGAGGCCACAGAAGCCAAAGATCGACTGGCTCTGATCGTCGGTCGTATCTTGGAGTTTGTACCAGAACAGCGGCCCCAGCCACGGCGTCGCCCCGGCGGCACCATAGGCATCGGCGAGGTCGGCGGCCTGAACCGATTGGCCGGCGATGTCGCCGCCAGAGCCGCCGGTGCAGACACCGTACTCGGTTGGCCAGATCTGTTTGGTAGCATCGCCGGCGGCAGTCATGATACTGCGAGCACTGGGAGTCGAACCGTTCATTTGGTACCAGAGGCACCAGCTGGCGACCGATTTGCTCGGCCGCACGGTGCCGCAGTAGGGATGCCAACCGACGGCGTCGAAGAGACCGGTGCTGGTACCGCCATTCTGAGCGTACATCGCTTGCAAGAACGGTATGGCGTCGTTGTTGCCGTTGCTAACGGTCAGTCCGCCGCTGATGACGGTAGCCGTTGGGTCGGCCGACTTGATGGCGGCGTAGGTAGCCTTGAGCAGCGTGGTGTAGGCGGCGGCGTTCGGCTTGGGTGCCCAGAACTCGGGGTTGTTCGGCTCGTTCCAGATCTCCCAGTAGTGCACCTGCTTCTTGTACCGTTTGACGGCCTTCCCGGCGAAGGCAGCGAACTGGGCCGGGTTGTTCGGCGGATAGTGGTCGCTGGTTTGGTTGGTGCGAGCCCACGCCGGCGTGTAGTCGAGCGTGGCCAGAACGTTGATGCCGTGAGCGCTGGCCTCATCAACGGCCACGTCTTCCTTGGCCCAATCGAACGAGCCCTTGGTCGGCTCGACGCCGCTCCATTCGAAGTCGGCCCTAGCCCAACCGACGCCCAGCGCCTTCATTTGATCGAACGTGGCACTGACCTCGCTGTCGTTACCGGTCATGATGCGAAGCGAGTTGATGCCGAAGCGACTGCTGGCGATCGGCGGCTTACTAGCGGCGTGGCCGAAGGCGAGCACGTAACCGAAACCGACGGCCAGCACCGCTAGCGCTAGGACGGTGGCCGGGTTGAACCGTGCCGAACGCTTGAGCAGGTTTGGTTGAACCCGCTTCGTGGTCGTCTGCTTGGTCGCTGTCGGCTTCGTCTGGTGTCTCCTCTGACGATGGGTCTTTTTAGTCATGACCAGATTACCATAAGGCTTGAGCTTACTTTAACGATAATCGAGTGCTGTGGTCAAGTTTCAGGCCAAGACCGCCTTAATCCGTCGAATGCCGGCGCCGGACGACTCTTCCTTCGTGATCTTGAAGCGCTTGCCGTCCTCGCCCAGCACGCCGGTGTGCTCAACGTGCGGGCCACCGCAGAGTTCCATGGTATAAGGGTGATCGGCCGGGCCAACGATGTAGACCTTGACCGTCGGCCCGTACTTCTCACCGAAGTGGCCGCGGGCACCGGTGGCCAGCGCCTCCTCGGTCTCCATCTCTTTCCAAGTCACCGGCAGGTCTTTATCGATCTGCTCGTTGACGATGTCCTCAACCTGCTTGATCTCTGCCGGCGTCAACTTGCTGGGATGATTAAAGTCGAACCGCAGCCGCTCGCCGGTGATGTTGCTCCCCCGCTGCTCGACGTGTTCACCCAAAACCATTCGCAGCGCTTTATACATCAAGTGTGTCGCCGTATGATACTTGATCGTCTGCTCCGAGTGCTCCGCTAGGCCGCCCTTGAACATGCCTTTTGAGGCGGTCCGCGACCGCTCCTTCTGCTCGGCCATCAGCCGATCGAACTCGGCTTGCCACCCATCATCAATAGGAACCTGACGATTATTGGCTTCCTCTAAGCTCAATTCCGGCGGAAAGCCATAGGTATCAAACAATCTGAATATGAGCTCTCCCGTTAATGCTTGTGGGTATGCTGAGCCTACTTCTCCTGCCCCACTTGCGACTATCCTATGAAATACCGTCAGTCTATCGAATTCCCGCAAGCCCTTCTTGAGCGTCTGCCGAAAGACCTTCTCCTCGTGCTCCAAGACACCGATGACCGTCGTCTCATTCTTAATAACTTCGGGGTAAGCCTCGCGATACAAGTCTGCCACGACCGGGGCGACGTCACGGAAGAGGCCGTTCTCAATCCCCAACTCGTGGCCGCGACGGATGGCTCGGCGCAATAGTCGACGCAGCACGTAGCCCTGAGCGGTGTTAGACGGCATGACGCCGTCGCAGGCCATGAAGACGGTCGCCCGCAAGTGGTCGGCGATGATGCGCTGGGCCTCGACGTGTTCACTATAACTCTTGCCGCTAATCGCCTCGAGTTTGTCGATGATCGGCCTGAGTACGCTGATCTGAAAGACATCGGGGCTGTCGATGGCGGCGGCGGCGATGCGCTCCAATCCCCCACCAAAATCGACGTTCTTCTGCGACAGCTCGTCGAAACCGCCTTGAGCATTCTTGCGATAGGTCATGAAGACATTGTTGCCGATCTCGATGAAACGGCCGCAGTCGCAGTTAGGGTGACAGTACTTGCCGAACCTCGGATCGTGCTCAACCTCGCTGAACTCGTAGAAGATCTCTGAACTCGGGCCACCCGGTTCGCCTACCGGCATCTGATCCGGTAATCCCGATCGCGTCCACCAGTTCTTGGCCGAGTCGTAATAGAAGATCCGACCGCCCTGCATCCCCTTGTCATAGCCGGCTTGTTCGGTGATCAAGGCGACGACCTCGACCGAAACGTTCTTTTGTTTAAAGAGCCCCTGCCAGATTTCAACCGCCTCTCCATCACGAGGAATACCATACTTCTCCTCCCCGGCAAAGACGGTAACATAGAGCTTCTCCGGATCAATCCCAGCCACATCGGTCAAGAATTCGAAGATATAGGTCAGCTGCTCTGGCTTAAAGTACTCCCCCAAGCTCCAGTTGCCGAGCATCTCAAAGAAGGTCGTGTGGCGATTATCACCAACCTCTTCGATATCATCGGCCCGAAAGCAGGTCTGTGAGTCGACCAACTTAGTGCCAGCCGGATGCTTCTGGCCGAGCAAGTAGGGGATAAGCGGCTGCATACCGGAGCCGGTGAAGAGCGTCGTCGGGTCGTCTTGCGGCACGAGGTTGGCCCGCGGAATGACGGCGTGGCCCTTGGCGGCGAAGAAGTCGAGGTAGCGCTGGCGAATTTGGTCGGTATTCATTGAGTTAAGTATCAAGTATCAGATAACAAGTATCAAGGCCTGCGGCGGCTAATGGTGATGGGTGGCCGCGGCCACGTTGGCGCTTGCAATGATGCCGGAGCCGACGACGCGCTCGCCCGAGTAGATGACGGCCGACTGGCCGGGCGTGACAGCCCGCTCGCTACGGGCCAGTTTGAGAACGTAGTTCTGGCCGATCGGCTCGATGGTGCAGTCGATCAGGTTGCCGCGGTGACGCGTCAATACCTGATAGGTCTTGGCGGCGTCCGGCGCCGCGGCCAGCCAGTGCGGCTGCTCGATCTCGAAGCGGTCGCTGAAGAGCGCCTCGTCGCGCGGCCGGTCGGTGACGTAGACGGTGTTGGTAGCCATGTCCTTGCCGGTGACATAGTAGGGACGGCCGCCGCCGACGCCGAGGCCGTGGCGCTGGCCGAGCGTGTAGTAGATGGCACCATCGTGGCGGCCGACGACCGTGCCATCGGCCAGCGCGATCGGGCCGGGCTGGGTTTGGACGTACTGGCCAAGGAAGGCCTTGACGCCGACCTCACCGACGAAGCAGATGCCCTGCGAGTCGGGCTTGGTGGCCGTCTCTAGACCGAGCTCGGCGGCAAGCTTACGCACCGCCGTCTTGCGCAGGCCGCCCAGCGGCATCAGCGTGCGCTCGAGCGCCGCCGCGGCGATGCGGCCGAGGAAGTAGCTCTGATCCTTCGTCTCATCGACGGCCTTGAGCAGCTGGCCGTCCTCGATGCGCGCGTAGTGGCCGGTCGCAATCATGTCGGCGCCATCGGCCAGCGCGGTGGCCAGAAAGAGGTTGAACTTGATCTCTTGGTTGCACATGATGTCGGGGTTGGGCGTGCGGCCGGCCCGGTACTCAGCCGTCATGTAGTCGACGACGCGGGCTTTATACTCGGCTTGGAAGTCGAAGACCTTGAAGGCGATGCCGAGCCGCGCCGCCACCGCCCGGGCATCGGCCAAGTCCCGCCGCCACGGACAGTCCGCCCCACCGACCGGCTTCGTCCAGTTCTTCATATAGACACCGACGACCTGCTGGCCTTGCGACTGCAACAAGGCCGCCGCCACCGAGCTATCGACTCCCCCACTCATTCCGACATAGATGGTTTTCATGATCTACTACGATACAATAATCACTGATGTTAGTCGATAGCGATTAGCTGGAGACTATTCCATGACGACAGGTAGCTCTATAACGTCAGTCA
>CAYMAB010000019.1:0-8550 GCA_964388345.1 uncultured Candidatus Saccharimonadales bacterium | reverse complement strand
AGGAGCTGGCCTCCGGCCCCTTCTGGCGCTTCTTGGATTATGGGCTGAGGATCGGCCGCACGACGATCGCGCGCTATGAGGGCGAGGGCCAAGTCCAGTTGACCGGCGACGCGCTGGCCAGCCTCAAGACGCTCGCCAACCAACCGGCCGGCGGCCGCTTCATCTTCGCCCACTTCATCATTCCGCACGAGCCCTACTACTTCAATGCTGACGGCTCACTCTCGGCGACGCCCGGTAGCGACGATAGCGGCGAGCTGATCAAGCAGAAGTACGTTGGCCAAATCGAGTACATCAATAGCCAGATCGAACCGATTCTAACCGCCATCAAGCAGCGTAGTAATGGTCAAGCCGTCGTCATCTTGCAGTCGGACGAGGGGCCGCAGCCGATGGCACTCAACGATCACGACTACGATTCAGACAGCGAGAACAGCGAGATCAACAATCAAGACATGCGCCAGTGGTCCGACGCCGATTTGGCCCTCAAGTATGGCGACATGGTGGCCTACTCCGTTCCGGCCGCCACACCAGCCGATTTGGCAAGTGGCGCCGATCCATTGAACATCTTTCGGATCGTCTTCGATCGCTACTTCGGCGCCAACCTGCCCTACCTACCGAAGTGCTACTACGCCTATCCCAACGGTCGTGCCCAGACCTTCGTATTCGCCGACATCACCGATCGCTTAACCGGCCACGCTAGCCCCGGCTGCACCGGACCGTAGCTCCACCCGGCTGCTATAATAGTCCCATCATGCTTACGCTAAGCGGCCGATGACGGCTAGAACTCATGATCTCGCCGCCGCCACTGCTCTCGGTGCCGCGGCGCTGCTGGTGCTCACCACCCAGATTACGCTCGGTACAGCGCTGGTGGCACTGGTGGCCAACCAACTCGGCGGCATCGTCCCCGACATCGACCAACCAACGGCGCCGTTCTGGCGCAACCTGCCGGTCGGCGGCTTCTTCGGCCGCCTGATCGACAAGATGCTCGGCGGCCATCGCTTCATCTCGCACTCACTACTCGGCTTAGTGCTCTTCGGCGGCCTCGGCTACGGCCTCCTCGTCTTCCTCCATCCAGCCATCCCGCACATCAACATCGTGGTGGTCTGGTGGGCCTTCGCCATCGGCCTCGTCTCCCATCTCGTCATGGACACCTTTACGAAAGAGGGTGTGCCGTGGCTACTGCCGATCCCGATCAAGTTCGGCCTGCCGCCGGTCAAAGAGCTGCGCATCACCACTGGCAAGGGGATGGAGACGGCCGTCTTTCTACTCGTCATCGCGCTCGACCTCTGGTTCTGTGCCAGCCACTACGCCTTGCTCTTGCACTTCCTCCACCACCAGATCATTTGAGCCATAACCCTTACAGTTGGAGAAACGCTCCGGATTGGGTATCCTTAAGACAGGATGAGGTACTTCTTCGTATTCTGCGCCATTTTGGTGGTTTGGATCGGTATCATCGCCATGGCGGCGGTGCTGCCGCCGGGTAATCATTTCAGTCTCTACTTCGCCGCCCAAGCCCTCACGCTCATCCTCTTTTTAATCGGGTTCTACCGCAAATGAAGCTTCGGCTTAAATCACCGCGCAGTCTCACCATCATGCTTCTGATGATCGCAGTGATCCGCTCGATCCTAAACAACCAGCGCCTAACGCTCAAGGCCAGCCTCGTCAAGCTCAACTTGCTCGGCGGCATCTACATCAAGTTCCTCCAAATCATCGTCTTAAACCTCAACGCCAACGACCAAGACAACTTCGTCGACCTGCTGGCCGTCTACGAGCACAGCCAACCAGACGCGCTCGACCTCCAAGGCTATCTGCGCCGCCGCGGTTACGCCAAGCTCGATCGGTTCAGTCAGATCGACAGCCAGCCCTTCGCCACCGGCTCGTTCGGCCAGGTCTACCACGCCACGCTGGCGACCGGCGAGAGCGTCGTGGTGAAGGTGTTGCGCCCGAGTGTCATGAAGTACCTCCGCTCCGATCTGCGCCTGCTCAGCCTGCTCAGCTGGACCTACAGCCTCTTCGATCGCCAACGTTTGATCAACTTCCGCCAGATCTTCAGCGAGTTGCACAAGAGCTGCCTGAACGAGACCAATTACATCAATGAGGCCTCGCTGGCCGACTACTACTATGAGAAGTACAAGGATCATCCGACCTTCGTCATCCCCAAGACCTACCTTGAGCTCTCCAACGACTACTTGATTGTTCAAGACTTCATCGATGGGCTGTCGGTGGCCGAGCTGATGCGTCACCAAGCTGCCGGCACCGAACCGATCGCCTACGTCCGCGAGGTGCTCGGCAGCGACCTCTACGCGCAGCTCCACACCGTCGGCTTCGAACTGCTCTCTAAGGCCACCATCGGTGATCTGCTGCAGGCCGATCCGCACCCCGGTAACATCATCTTGCTACCACAGGACAAGGTAGCACTGATCGACTTCGGCATGGCTACCGAACTGAGCGAGAACCGCACCGCCTTCTACGAGATGATCTTGCAGTACCAAGCTTACTACGCCAACGATTGGACGCTGGAGAACTTCGCCATGGCGGCGCTGAAGTACCTAGCTCCAGAGTTCTTCGCCGCCATCGGCGAGGCCGATCGTCTCCTAGCCCCGGAGCGCCGCCCGGCCTCAGCCACCAGCGGCCCGACGCTGGTTGAGCGGCTGCGCAGTGCCACCATGGAGGTGGCCCAAGATCAATACACCGCTGAGTTGATCGACACATTGCTCCAACGACACATGATCATGAAGGTGCTCTTCTTCGGCGTCAACCGCGGCAACCGCTTCGGCTTCAGTTTTGATCTCAAGTCGATCACGCTCCTAAAGGCCGGCCAGACCTACCTATCGCTACTCGGCCAGTTCGATCACCAAGCCGTCATCATTCGGGGCGTCATCAACGACGTCGTGGCCTTCTCGCAGGCCAACATCGAGAAGATCATCGGCGAGAACCCGATCGAGCTCAGCCCACACGAGGCGCTGGAGGTTCTCTCGACGTGGTTCGACAAGATGGCCCGAAACGATCCGTGGTTGGCCAGCCGTTTAGTGGGAGGTTACGTCGAATGAGAAAACTGATCATCTTTGCTACGAGCTACCCGTACGCCGCCGGCATCATCGCGATCGTCTGGCTGGGTAGCGTCATCTTGCTTAAACTCGATAACGGCATGGCGCTCGGCGGCGTGCTCTTCTTAAACGTCGTCGTCACACTGGTCGTCGCCATCATCGGCTTTCGGCGCTAGCTACCGCCTTCGGGTTAGGCCGTAGTGCTCTATTAGCGCTAGCATGGCCGAGGCAATCGCAAACGAGACTAGGGCAAAGAAGATGGTGTTCTCGATTGGAAAGTTGAGAAACCAGAGGCCGAGTGTCTGGCTACGGGTGAAGAACCACGCGTGCCACGCCTCGGCGAAGGGGTCGACCGCCAGCTGATAGAGCACGCCGATCCCCATCACCATCGCCAGCACGCGCCAGTTTCGGCGCAAGTAATGGTGGTGCTTGGCCCAGATGAGGCTAATCGGTACCAACGTGAAGATCAGCATGTAGCCCAAGTAGGCGAGGCTACCGGACATCGGGGTCGACTCCAAACTTCCGCCAGACCAATAGGGTGATGGTGGCGAAGAGCGTCGTGACCAGCGCGATGAAGAGCCACTCCTCGATCGGTAGGCCGATGAGCATGAGACCGACGATGTGCGGCTTCTGGAAGTACCAGATCCGCCGGCGGATAGCGATATAATCCCACGGCGCGGCGAAGAGCGCCGCACCAACGACGGCGAGCCCGATCGGCTTGAGCCAGCGCCGCAGCCAGCCGAAGTTCGCAAGCCACAGGCCGACGATCGGAGCGAGGACGAAGCTGGCCAGCCAGAGCGGGTACGAGTACATAGCGGCTACCTCAGCGCTTGGCCACCCGGCGACGGCTCAGCCACAAGTGAATGGCCGATGGCAAGAGCGAGACGACGATGACGGCGACGACGCCGGGCAAGAGGTAGTGGTCGATGTTAGGGATGCGCGAACCAAGGAAGTAGCCCAGCCAGCTGACACCGCCGGCCCAGATGAGGCCACCAGCGAGGTTGTAGCCGAAGAACTTGCGGTAGGGCATGGCGCCGACGCCGGCCATGATCGGTGTGATGGTGCGGATGAAAGGGGTGAAGCGGCTCAGCAGGATCGTCTTTCCACCGTGGCGTTTATAGAAGGCCTCGGTGCGGTCCAGCTGTTGTTTATTGAGGAAGCGCGCACTCGGTCGCTCGAAGATCTTGGCACCGAAGCGTTCGCCCAGCCAGTAGCCGACGTTGTCGCCCAAGACGGCCGCGGCGAAGGCCACGATGGCCAGCGCCCAGATGTTCAAGTAGTGCTGCGAGGCCAGAAAGCCGGCCACAAACAGCAGGCTGTCGCCGGGCAGAATGATGCCGATGAGTAAGCCCGACTCGGCGAAGATGGCGGCAAAGACTCCAAGGTAACCGGCCGTCTTGATGAAGCTGTCGAGGCTTAGCATGGCCTCATTATAGCAGAGCCCAAGTCGCTCACGGTTGCCCGGCGGCGCCTTTCGGCGCAGAATAGGAATAATAGGAGTGGTTATGACTCGATCGTTGGTCGTCAAGTTGGTCGTCGTGGTGCTGGTGGCAGCCGGCGGCGTGACCTATCTGATAAGTCGCCACGAACACTCGGTTCACCTAGCGGCCGCCGAGCGCAATGTGACTAAGCCAAAGACCAGCCAGTCCACCACCACGCCACCCGCTGCGCCGACTCCAGCACCGGCGCCGGCCTCGTCTTCCAGTGGCAACACGGCTACCAACGGCTCGTCTAGCTCCGTCTCCGTCTCCACCAAGTCGACCAGCACCGTCAATGGCCAGACCGCGGTGGCGCCGACCAACATCGAGTTCACCGCCACCGACGACTCGGCCACCCAGCTGACCTTCGGCGTCGCCCGGGGCTCGGCCGTCACCCTCACTATCCATGTCTCATCGAGCGGGGTCTACCACAACGGCCTCATCTTTAAGAGTACCAGCCCGGCCCTCAACTCCGGCGTCATCGCGCCCGGTGCTACTGGTACGCTCTACTTCACTGCCGGCAGCTCGTTCCAGCTCCAGCCCTACTGGGCCGACGGTACGCCCAAGGGCTACAGCATCGCCATCAACGTCAGCTAGCGCCGTTTTAAGATTGCGCCCGATCCATATCTGAACTATAGTGATCGTGTTCCTGTTCCCTAGCGAGGGAGTTCCTCGATGTTTCGATCGATCAAAATCGGCGTCGCTACCGGCGCCGGTCTCGGTGCCACCATCGCCGGATCCTTGGTGTTCTCGGATCGGAAGGCCACATATCAGTCGAAGGCAGCAGAGCTCACCGCCTCCTCGATCATCTTGACTGGTTTCGGCGCCGTCTGTGGTGTTGTCTTCGGGATCGTCTTCGGCCTCAGAGGTCGGCGATGACGGCTACGCGGCCAGACCAAATCAAGGCCCTGACGGCACTGCAAGAGCTCGGCGGAAGAGCCACGCTCGAAGTGATCGCGGAGAAGGCCAAGTTGTCGGAGCCACTGACGCGCCAAGCGCTCAACATGCCCAGCGACGATCACCGGATGTGCGTCCGGTATCTCGCCGCCGGAAATGCGCTCCCGCCGATGTATGCACTGACAGAGGCCGGCACGGAGCTGCTGGCCCGAGCCACGGCACCATCGCCGTGAGCGGCACGTCGGCGGTTCGGGATCCGCTCTTCCTAGCGCTGGGAGTGCTCTATGAAGAGCAAGAGGAGCTTGGCTGGTGCAGCTTGGGCTTCATTCAAGAGAGACTCACGCCAGCACAGCGCCGCGGTTTGGGTGGAATCTTGCGCCACGAGGCCGGTTGCGCCTCGCGCAGAGTCGACTACAAACGAGATCGGTACGACATCTTCAGGATCACGTCGGCGGGCCGGGAGTGGTATCGCCAACAGCAGGAGCAGCTCGCCGCCAGCGGAAAGGCGAAACGACAGAAAAGGGACGGTCACGTCTCTGGCGGGTAACCATTCCCGCCGAACGCACTCATTCTTCATCCATAAGGATTTTAGCCGGCCGCCACCGAAGTGGTATGATAGCCTCATGAAGCCGCGCTATCTCTTAATCGCTGCGCTCTTGGTCTTGCTCTACGGTATCTACGGCTATCACCAGAACGGCCAGAGCGCCGCCAAGTTGGCCACCCAAATCACCACGCAAGACAACGCCAATCAGTCCATCACCGCCCCGCTCGACCAGCTGGAGGCCTATGTGCATAACCACCTCGGTGCCACCACCAGCGTCTTTCTGGCCGGCAGCTACAACCGCGCCGTCGCCGCCACCAAGCTCTCGGCCACACCGCCGGTCGATGGCAGTGTCTACGCCGACGCCCAAGCCGCCTGCGCCGGCCACTCCAGCTCGGTGGTGCAGGCCCAGTGTGTCACCAGCTACGTCACCGCCCGGCTCCAAGCCCAGCCGGCCACCGCGCCAGCGGTGGCGCCAGCGAAGGCCAGCTACACCTATCGCTTCGCCGCGCCGCGCTGGACGGCCGACGCCGTCGGCCTCGCCTTCCTCTTGGCCCTACTCCTTGCCGCCGGCGCCGGTCTCTTGACCTTGCTGCGCCGATCTGGCCGCGGGCGTTGATCGCAGGCCTAAACAACGCTTATACTTAAGAACGTGGATATCGACCTCAAACGCCTCTTGGTCCCCAGCCTCTCCCAAGCCCTCGGGTGCATTGGCCTCAGCCTCGCTGGTTTTATCGCGCTCTACCGCCAAGAGATCGGTAATCGCTTCGGTACCCAACGCATCTCTGGAGTACTCAGCGGCACCAACTACCGCCAAGCGCTGGCCAACGTCACCAACAACGGCCTCTCGCACACCGTCGTCATCATCTTCTTCTGGAGTCTCATCGGTCTCTTGGCCTACACCGTCGTCTGGTCGCTCATCAACGTCACGATCGAGGCTCGTAACGAGGTCGTCTTGCAGACCGAGTACGTCAACCGCTCCGGCATCGCCGGCCGTCTCAAGGCGCCGCTGCTCCAGATCACGCTGGCCGTCATTCTCGTCGTCCTCCTGATCGTCTCGGCCAAGCTGATCTTTCCCTTCTGGCTCGACCTCTTCTACTCGGCCTTGACGCTGCCTGGCTGGGGCTCGCTGGTGATCGATCTCGTGGCCGCGCTCGTCGGTAGCGCTGCCAACCTCTACTTTCTCTTCGTTCTCGGTCAGCTAGTCTTTCTGGTTGACTGATTGACATTTTATCGGTATAATGTGACTGCAAATCAATTAAACGGTCGCCTATAGAGGCGCCCGTCGCTCTAGCTACTAAGTTTGGCTAGTTCGAAGTTCAGAAAGGAGCCAATTTAGTGGCTAAGAATCTGTTTGTCGGGAGTCTTCCCTTCAGCACCAATGACGAAGAATTAAAGGAGCTATTCGCTCAGTTCGGCGAGGTCACTCGCGCCAACGTCGTGATGGATCGCGACTCCGGCCGTTCGCGCGGTTTCGGTTTCGTCGAGATGAGTGACGACGACGCCGCTGCCGCCGCCATCAAGCAACTCGATGGTAGTGAGCTGCAAGGCCGCCGCGTCACCGTTAGCGAGGCCCGTCCGAAGCCGAACGGCGCCTAAGTTAGTCAACTCTAACCTAAAGAATCCCGGACCGTCCGGGGTTTTTTAGTTGGGGTCTAGGTGTTTAATGCCGAACGGAGCTTGTTGGCAATCGCATCTTGCAACTCTTGACCGGCTTTATCGGGTTCAGACCGGTCATAGTGGTGTGCGAAGTCATTATCGTTGAAGGTCATACCCTCAAACTCAACTGGATCCTTATACCTTGGGCGGACGTGCCAGTGGACGTGAGGGCTTGGGGGATCTTTCTTGTAGGCATCATTCATTAGGCAGGACCAGTTAAACATGTCTGCTCCGAAAGCATTCCTAATAGCTCGTTCGAGACCTTTCGTTACTTGAGCGAAGTCCAACCACTCTTCATCACTCAAACTCGCTAAGTCGCCTTTGTGCTCGCGGAGCAACACCAAGCACCTTCCTAAGTATCTCTGCGAATAAGAGACCATGATCGTCCAGTACTTTGTTTGTAGCACTGGGCTAGTCGCTACATTTGCCATTCTACAGTAATCGCACGGAGGTTCAGACGGATTTGGGAGAGTCATGCCGTAAGTATAGCAAAAGTGACCAACGGGAGCCTTAGGCCTCGAGCTTCAGCCGGGCCTTGGAGCGCCAGAAGAAGCTGCCGACGATGACGAAGGTGGAGACGGGCGCCACCCACTCCGGCACGGCTAGGCCGAAGCTGTTTAGGAGCATCACGAGGCCGAGTACTAGGATCGAGTACATGGCGCCGTTCTTGAGGAAGACGTACTTCTGGATGTTATCGATGTTGCCGACCGTCAGTTTGCGTACAATCAGCGCGCCCAGCCCGTTGCCGATGATGATGAGGGGGACGGAGAGGGTGAAGGCGAAGGCGCCCAAGATGCCGTCGATGGAGAAGCTGGCGTCGAGTACCTCGAGGTAGATCACCTTGCTAATGTCCGAGTTGCGGCCGGACTTGATCAGGCCGTTCTCGTCGCTCTCGGCCGCCTGCCGGAAGCCGTGGATGATGAAGAAGGCG
>CAYMAB010000018.1:0-8591 GCA_964388345.1 uncultured Candidatus Saccharimonadales bacterium | reverse complement strand
TGCTCAACACCGCCATCAAGTACAGCCCCCCCCACTCGACCCTCGAGATCGCCACCAAGCCCGGGGGGCGCACCGCCCAACTGGCCTTTATCGATCACGGCCACGGCATCAAGGCCTCCGACTTGCCTCACGTCTTCGAGCGCTTCTACCGCGCCGACCCCTCGCGCTCAAAAGACCGGGTGGAGGGCTACGGCCTCGGCCTCTCGATTGCCCGCAAGATCGCCGAGCTACACCATGGCAGCATCGAGGTCACCAGCGCGCCCGGCCGCGGCTCCGTCTTCACCATCAAACTGCCGTTAGCATGACACCTAAGCCCTTTCTCAGTCGGGCCACGCTAGACTGACTGACAGCACGTAATCGGAGCCACCATGGGCGTCATCACTAGAGGTTTTCGCAACGCCTTTCGCAACAGCATTAGAACCGTCTCCATCGTCATAATCTTAGGCCTCAGCATCGGCCTCTCGTTGACCATGCTGGTGGCTCGTCAGGCCGTCGGTACCAAGATCGATTCGGTTAAGAGCTCGATCGGCAACACCATCACCGTCTCCCCGGCCGGCGCTCGCGGCTTCGCCGGCGGCGGCAATCCGCTGACGAGTACCGACGTCGCAACCATTAAGGGCACCGCTCACGTTACCAGCACCACGGCGTCGCTGTCTGATCGACTAACGACCGCCGGCTCCACCACCCCAAGTTTCGGGGGCGCCGCTGCCAATACCAACGCCACCACCAACCTGACCTCATCGATCTCGGCCGGCTCGCTCGGCCGTCGCTTTGGGGGTGGGGACGGGGGAGCGGCCACCAGCACCAACTTCACCCTACCGATCAGCGTCACCGGCACGACCGACCCCACCAGCACCCAAGTCGCCAGCGCCAACCAACTCAAGATCACTTCGGGCGCTACGATCGACGGTAATGCCAGCACCGACGTGGCGCTGGTCGGCACCGATCTGGCCACCAAGAACAACCTCACGGCCGGCTCGACCTTCACCGCCTACGGCCAGACCATCACCGTCTCTGGCATCTACGACGCCGGCAACACCTTCGCCAACGGCGGCATCATCATGCCACTGGCGACCGTCCAGAACCTCTCGGCCCAAACCGGTGATGTCACCAGTGTGATCGTCCAAGTCGATTCCATCAGCAACCTCGAATCGACCACCAACGCGCTCAAGTCGGCGCTTGGCAGCAATGCCGATGTTGTCAGCCAGCAAGACAGCTCCAGTCAAGCGCTGGCGCCGCTGGAGAACATCAAGTCCATCTCGCTGGTCAGCCTCGTCGGTGCGGTCGCGGCCGGCGCCGTCATCATCTTGCTCACCATGCTCATGATCGTGCGCGAACGGCGCCGCGAGATCGGTGTCTTAAAGGCCATCGGTTCGTCCAACTTCAAGATCATGAACCAGTTCATCACCGAGGCCGTCACCTTCACCCTGTCCGGCGCCGTCCTCGGCCTCATCATCGGTTTTCTCGGCAGTAATCCCGTCACCAAGCTACTCGTCAGTAACGCCAACTCCAGCACACAGACGCCGGCCGCGGGCGGTGGCGGTCTCGGTAGTGGTGGTGCGGCCGGTGGCCGGGGTGGCTTCGGCGGCGGCGCCGGCCGGGCGCTCAGAGCCGTCGGTGGCTCCACCGCCAACCTACGCAACATTCACGCCGTCGTCGGCTGGTCGATCTTGCTCTACGGCCTCGGTGCCGCCATCGTCATCGCCGTCATCGGCAGCGCCATCCCGGCCCTCATGATCGCTAAGATCCGCCCGGCCGAAGTCATGAGGGCCGAGTAATGTTGAAGGTCACCGGGCTCTCCAAACAGTTCTCCTCCGGCGACACCAAAGTGTTGGCTGTCAGTGACGTCACGCTCGAAGTTCCCCAGGGCTGCTTCGCCTCCATCATCGGCAAGAGTGGCAGCGGTAAGAGCACGCTCCTAGCCCTGCTCGGCGCGCTCGACAAACCGACCACCGGTCAGATTGAGGTCGATGGCAAGGATGTGGCCAAGATGGGGGACCATGCTTTGATCAAGTATCGTTGCCAGAAGATCGGCTTCGTCTTCCAAAGTTATAATCTCGTGCCAAACCTAACGGCGTTAGAGAACGTCATGCTGCCGATGGAGTTCGCCGGTCTACCGCGGGCCAAGCGTAAGGTTCGGGCCGCCGAGCTACTCGACCAAGTCGGCCTCGAGGACGCCAAGCAACAGCGCAAGCCCGGCCGCCTCTCCGGCGGCGAGCAGCAGCGCGTCGCCATCGCCCGGGCCCTCGCTAATCGCCCCACCCTCATCTTGGCCGACGAGCCAACTGGCAACCTCGACTCGGCCACCGGCAAGATGATCTTCGACCTCCTGCACAGCCTCGCCCAGTCGGAGAAGACCACCATCGTGGCCGTCACACACGATCTCTCCATCGCCGGCCGCACCGATCTAACCTTCCAACTCTCCGACGGCAAGCTCTTGGCCAGTCACCACGCCGCTCGCCCAGCTCACCACTCGGCCCGCCGCGCGGTCTAGCCGTTCGCCAAAACACCCTTACAGCGGTATGATTGAGCCATGAACGCCAGAGTCATTCGAGCTTGGCTGCCGTTGGCCGCCACCGTCGTCCTCGTGTCGGGGCTGGTCTATGGTGCCGCCCAACAAGTGCTGCGTCAGAGCGCCTACGATCCGCAGATCCAGATGGCCGAGGATATCGCCGCCAACTTGACCGCCGGTCGCAACACGGTTCACGACTACGCCTCCACAACGGCCGATCCGACCAAGAGTCTCGAGGCCTTCGTGATCATCTTCGATGGCTCTGGGCATCCAGTGGCCTCGCAGGTCAAGCTGAACGGCCAGACGCCGGTGCCGCCGAGCGGCGTCTTTGGCTACACTAAGGCTCACGGCGAGGATCGCTTCACGTGGCAGCCGGCGCCCGGCGTGCGCTTCGCGGCCGTCGTCAAATCGTATAGTGGCGGCTACGTCTTGGCCGCCCGATCACTGCGCGAGGTGGAGAGGCGGGAGGAGCTGATTCTCTGGCAGGCCGCCGCAGGTGGGCTGGTGATACTGGTGGCCAGCCTCGCCGTCACCATCATTGTGCGACCCCGCAAGGCCAAGTCATAATCGCTATATAAAGGAAAGAGACCGCATGAAGCTCAAACTGATCGATCGCCATCCCGAAGCCAGCGACGTCATCACCTTCATCTTCCAGCCTGAGCAACCACTCAACTGGCAGGCCGGCCAGTACTTACACTACACTCTACCCCACCCCGATCCCGACGACCGCGGCATCGAGCGCTGGTTCACCATCGCGGCCGCCTCGCACGAGGGCCACGTTCAGATCACCACGCGCTTCAATAGCCAGCGTAGCAGCAGTTTCAAGGCCGCGCTTAAGGAACTGAAGGTCGGCGACGAGATTGAGGCCGACGGACCCGAGGGCGACTTCACCGTCGAGGATCCCAATCGCCACTACGTCTTCATCGCCGGCGGCATCGGTATCACCCCCTTCCGCGCCATCTTAAGCGACCTCGACCACCATGGCGCCGACATCGACGTCACGCTGCTCTACGGCAACAGTAGCCACGAAGTCACCTTCGCTGCCGAGCTGGATGCGCTGGCCGCCAAACACCCAAAGTTCAAGATCGAGACGATCTTCATGCCGCAGCAGATCGATGAGGCCACCATCAAAGCTCTCCCCGACTACGCCGCCCAGACCTACTACATCTCCGGCCCCGAACCGATGGTCAAAGCCATCGCCACCATGCTCGAAGGCCTCGGTGTTCCCAAGGCCCAACTCAAACTCGACGACTTTCCGGGCTACGATTGGCCGACGAGTTCCGGCAGCAACCATGTATAGAGTGATCTTTGAACATCATCCCAAAGAGGGCCAAGAGGATGCTTTCATAAAGCAATGGAAGACCGGTAGCGACATCATCCAGACCTATCTTGGCGCCCGTGGGACTAAGTTGTTCCGTAGCTTGGATGATCCCAAGATTCTCTACGCCATGGCGGAATGGGAGAGTAAGGCGGCGCGTGATGCGGCGGTCAGCAAGATCTCAAAGCGGGATGATGCCGATTGGTTACTCCACGCTCATGAGCAATATGTCACAGCGCATCCAACGATCGTCTCGGCAGAGCTCATCGGAGTCTCCGACCCGCCAAAGTAGTTTTGAGTTCCGCTGATAGCTCTTATGATATGATGCAACTATCAATGCTAAGCATCGGATGAAGACAGATAAGGATTTGATCACCAAGACGGCCGAAGCGCCGGCCGAGCTGCTGGAGAAGGCCATCGAGACGACCGAAGACATCGGCCGGCGGTTGCAGGACGGCCGGCCGCTCCAGAAGACCAAGGACTACTGGCACACCCTTGGCCCCGGCCTCACCACGGGTGCATCGGACGACGATCCGGCCGGCATCGCCACCTACTCCCAGACCGGCGCCCAATACGGCTTCGCCTTGCTCTGGCTGGCCGCCTTCACCTTCCCGCTGATGGCCGTCGTCCAGGAGATGTGCGCCCGTATTGGCCTAGTCACTGGCCGCGGGCTGGCCGGCAACATTCGCGCCCACTTCCCGCGCAAGGTCCTCTATGCCGCCACCCTGCTGCTCTTCGCTGCCAACGCCTTCAACATCGGCGCCGACCTTGGCGCCATGGCCCAAGGCGTGCGCCTACTGGCACCGCACCTCAGCGCCACCTTCCTCGTCATCGGCTTCACCGTGCTGATGCTCGGCCTGCAGATCTTTACCCCCTACGTTCGCTACGCCAAGTACCTCAAGTGGCTGGCGCTGGTGCTCTTTGCCTACGTGCTCTCGGCCATCTTGGCCCACCTCAACTGGGCCGATGTCTTGAAGCACGCCGTGGTGCCGGCCATCACCTTCAGCCGCGACCAGCTACTCTTAATCTGCGCCATCCTCGGCACCACCATCTCGCCCTACCTCTTCTTCTGGCAGACCTCCCAAGAGGTCGAGGACGAGATCGCCGCTGGGGAGACGACGCTGGAGGAGCGCCAAGTCACGACCGATCAACAGGTTCGCAGCATGCGCATCGACGTTTGGAGCGGCATGCTGCTCTCCAACCTCGTCATGTTCTTCATCATCGCCTCTTGCGGCGCCATCCTCTTCGCCAAGGGCATCACCAACATCACCAGCGCCGCCCAAGCCGCCGAGGCGCTCAGGCCCTTCGCTGGCAACGCCACCTACTTCCTCTTCGCCGTCGGCATCATCGGCACCGGCATGCTGGCCATCCCAGTCTTGGCCGCCTCCAGTTCTTATGCCGCCGCCGAGAGCTTCCATTGGCGCGAGGGACTGAGCCGCAAGCTCAAGCAGGCCTACGCCTTCTACGGAGTCATCATCATCTCTATGCTGGTCGGCCTCGGCCTCAACTTTATCGGCTTAAACCCGATCAAGGCACTGATCTACTCGGCCGTCGCCAACGGCCTCGTCGCTCCGATCGTCCTGCTGCTCATCGTCCTCATCTCCAGCAACAAGCAGATCATGGGCGAGCGGGCCAACGGGCCGTGGATCAAGGCCATTGGCTGGATCGTCACCATCGCCATGACGGTCGCCGGTGTCGCCGCCATCGTCTCGCTGTTCTAAGCCATGCAGCACGTTGCGATCATGCGACGATCGTGGGGGCTGACTGAACGGATTGCCAGTGGCCAGAAGACGATCGAGTCGCGCTGGTCTAACCGTCGAGTGGCACCGTGGGACCGGATCAGGGCGGGGGAGACGGTCTACTTTAAAGACTCAGGTCAGCCGATTCGATTACGTGCCACCGTCGCTGCTGTCGACCAGTTCAAAGATCTGACACCAACCAAGGTCAGAGCCCTGTTAGAACGCTACGGTGCTGCCGGTGGCCTCATCGCGGCCGAACTGCCAACCTACTATGAACGCTTCAAGACCAAACGTTACGCCATCTTCATCTTCTTGCGCGATGTCTGCTTGGTCGAACCATTTCACATCACCAAGCGTGGCTTCGGCGCCCAATCGGCGTGGCTAGCGGTCGATTCGATCGATCGACTGCGGGTTTAACGAACGGTTCTCCCAGCCCGCCTTCTGTGCCATAATGGCTAGTAGCTTTTGCGCCTGAGAGTCCGCCGTGGCGGAGCTTTAAGGCTACTTTCAGGAAGAAACCGCTAGAGTAGGGAAATAACAGGAGACCTCAGTGCATCCTTTTGCATATATCGACGGCGGGTCGGCCAGCTTTATTCTCCAGACGATCGCCGCCACCGGCCTCGGTGCCGTCTACATAGTGCGCAACCATATTAAGCGCATCTTCTACCGATTCAGGAAGGGCCGTGGCGCTGAAGAATCGACCAAAGAGTAGTCCGCCAGCCGCTCATGGGGCCGAGCGCCATCCGGCCTCGTTTCGCGACGACCGCGGCTACATCTTTTTTAGTGGGGAAGAGCTACGTCGCGGTGTGCTCGAGCCGGGCCGAGCGGCCTACGAACAGTTGATGTCGAGCGGGCTCTACGAGGCGCTGACGAGTAAAGCCCTCTTAATAAAGCATGAAGAGGTCCAAGCCACGGTGCCGTTCGCGAAGGTGCTGGCACCGGAGCTAGTGCTCTTCATCTCCTATCCTTACGAATGGTCGTTCTCGCAGCTGCGCGACGCCGCCCTCTTGACCCTGAAGATCCAACGTTTGGCGTTGAAGCACGGTCAGACGCTACGCGATGCCAGTGCCTATAACATCCAGTTCGTCGGCGGCCGGCCGATCATGATCGACACGCTCTCGTTCGAGCCGTACACACCCGGCCAGCCGTGGATCGCCTATCGCCAGTTCTGCCAGCACTTCTTGGCCCCGCTCGCCCTAATGAGCTATCGCGATCCGTCGCTGTCGCAGCTGCTGCGGGTGCATCTCGACGGCCTTCCGCTATCGCTGGCGGCTGGGCTGCTGCCACTCGGCGCCCGCCTCAAGCCCGGCCTCGGTCTGCACATCGTCGCTCACGGCCGCCTGCAAGCACGCTCGTCGACGTCGGACACGGTTGCGGCACCGAGAGCGCAGCGCAGCATCAGCCAAGCCGGCATGCTTGGGTTGCTTGATAGCCTCGAGCGGGCGACGAGCGGCCTGAAACTCTCGACGACCAAGACGGAGTGGTCCAACTACTACGACGAGACGAACTACTCGGCCGCGGCGCTGGCCGAAAAAGAGGCCATCGTGGAGCGATTTGTGGCTAGGGTAAAGCCAGTACGCACGCTCGACCTCGGTGCCAACAACGGCCGCTTTAGTCGCCTCGCCGTCGCTCACAGCCAGCTGGTGATCAGTACCGATATCGACCCCCTCGCGGTCGAGGCCAACTACCTCAAAGTTAAGCGCGATCACGACACCAAGCTGCTGCCTCTCCTCATCGACCTCACCAACCCCAGCCCAGCGCTCGGTTGGGCCGACGCCGAGCGGGCCGCCTTCACCGAGCGGGCCGCCGCCGACCTCGTGCTGGCGCTGGCGCTCGTTCACCACTTGGCCATCTCCGGTAACCTGCCGCTTGAGTTGATCGCCGCCTACTTCGCTCGTCTCGGGCCGCAGCTCGTCATCGAGTTCGTACCGAAGAGCGACTCGAAGGTTCAGTTCCTCCTCGCCAGCCGTGAGGACATCTTTGCCGACTACACGCCGGGGGGCTTCGAGGCCGCCTTCGCTCGCCACTTCACGATCGCGGCCAAGCACCCAATCAAAGACTCCGGTCGCTCCATCTATTTGATGAAGGTGCGTGATGCCAAGTAAGTCATCGGTGAAACGTCGGCACCCTTGGCTGCCGATTAGGTCTTGGCTGTTGCTCTTTGCGCTCGTCTCGATGATCGGAGCGCTGCCGATCATGAACGACTTTCTCTACAATCGTTACGAGGTCGCGGTCCAAGACTTGGTTCTACCGGTCCTCGGCCTCTCGCTGATCGCTGCCGTCGTGGCCAGCGTAAACTACCGATTCTTCCGCCGCCGGCCGCTCGGCGGATTCATAGCGGCGCTGCTCGCCGGTACGCTCCTCACCAATGGCTACGACGGCCGACTGAGCGCCATTTACCCACTGATCACGGCTTGGCTGCCACTGCCAAAACTCGACAAGGTTGAGGCCAGCGTCTTCAGCCTCATCTTCATCGCGGCGATCTTCTGGGCCAGTCGCTGGATTGGCCGCTGGTTCGATGATTTGGTGAAGCGGCGTGGCTGGTCGGCCAAGGACTTGACTCGCGCCGTCTTTATCGCCGTGACGCTGAGTTTTCTCTTCTTGTTTCTGCCGACGGCCAAGACCATCGTCGTGGCTTGGCCACAGTACTTCTATAAGCCGCCGCCACTCCAAGTTGCCACCACCACTCCAGCGAGCAAGCCCGATATTTACTACATCGTGCTGGAAGATTATGCCAACCAGACTCAGTTGACCAACCAGTTTGGTTTCACCAATCAAGCCTTCAGCAACTTCCTCAGCACCGCCGGCTACTATCTCGATCCCAATGCCCATCAGAACTATCCCTACACCACCATGTCGATCGCCTCGACGCTCAACGCCGGCTACAACACCAACATCACCGGGCGCTTCAGCGGCGCCAGCGCTCAGACCATCATTCCCTATCACCGCGCCGTGCAATACTCCAGCGTCGCTAGTAAACTCAAGAGCCTCGGCTACACCTACGACGAGATCGGTACATGGT
>CAYMAB010000017.1:0-8629 GCA_964388345.1 uncultured Candidatus Saccharimonadales bacterium | reverse complement strand
CTCATTTTACATGTCTATGGCTATATCTCATAGATAAGGTTTGTCACCGAGAGCTAGGAGCCGTATCATAAGAGAGTGAAAAAGCTTACGCTGGCCAGATTGGGTGGGCTGGTGGTGGTGGCGCTCGCGGCCAGCGGCCTCGTGTGGCTGCGGCCCAGCCAAGCCTCGACCGGCTTCACCTATCGTAACCAGATCGATTATAAAGTCGTCGATGATAGCACCACCGATATCACCCAGAACTACGTCGTGACGAACAATACGCCTGGCCAGTACCTCACCGAACTGATCATCGCCACGCCGGCCACCAGCCTGACCGATCTGCGGGCAACCTATTCGAGCGGGCAGGCCATACCGGCCACCACTGCCACCAAGTCCGGCACCTCGGGCGACCTCAGCTACACCTATCAGGCCGTCACGCTGAGGTTCCCCACGCCGGTGCTTGGCCAAGGTAATCAATGGTCGTTTCACCTCAGCTACAGCGCCCAAGGCTTGGTCGACTCGCGCGGCGGCTCACATACCGTCTACGTGCCGCAGATTCAGACCAGCAGCCCCGGCGACAGCTACACCCTGCGCGTCGAAGTGCCCACCAGCTTTGGCACGCCGCACCTCACCGGCACTCCAGCCGCCAGCGGCGGCAGCGCTGGGGGCTACCAGTTCTTCGACTTCAGCCAAGCCCAGTTGGCTCAGAAGTCGCTAGCGCTGGCCTTCGGTGATGCCAGCATCTACGAGATCAACTTCAACTTTCCCCTGCGTAACGACGGCGCTCTCGCGCGCGACGAGACGGTGACGCTGCCGCCCGACCTCAACAACCAGCAGACCACCATCGAGTCGCTCAACCCCAAACCGTTCAACACTCGCCTCGATGCCGACGGCAACATCTTGGCCGACTACCACGTGGCGGCGCACCAGCACTTCACCGTCACCACCAAGGTGGCAATCGCGGTCAAGTACCTCGACTACGACTTGGCGGCTTCAAAGACGAAGGCCGCCATTCCGGCCGAATTGGTGCGCCAGTACACGGGATCTGCCCAGTACTGGCAGACCGGCGGCGCCGTTGCTAAGGCGGCTGCCAGCGTGACCAAGCCAGATGCGCCGGTGATCGATAACGTCCGCGCGCTCTACCAGTTCGTCATCGATAAACTGACGTACAATCCGGCCAAGATCAAGTTCAACGTCCGTCAAGGTGCGGCAGCGGCGCTGGCCAACCCGACCAACGTCGTCTGCCTCGAGTACGCTGACCTCTTGGTGGCACTCCTGCGCAGCCAAGGCATCCCGGCGCGTATGCCGATCGGCTACGCCTATAGCGGTGGCCTCAAGGCCTCGCCGGCCGTGGCCGACTCGCTGCACGCTTGGGTTGAGGCCTACGTGCCCGGCATCGGCTGGATGACGCTCGACCCGACATGGGGCGAGAAGTTCGACGAGTTCGGCCAGTCCGATCTCGACCACGTCGCCTTCACCGTCTGGGGTCGCAGCGACCAAGTTCCGGCGGCCGTCATGGCCGGCGGCCAAGACCTCGGCTACCAGTATCAGAACGCCACCATCGGCTACGTGCCGACGGTAGCGGCGCCGGCCTCGAGTGGCCACATCACGGCCACCCGCTACATCATCCTGCCCTTCCTCGTTTTCGACCGCATCGACGTGGTAGCGCGGCCCGGTGCACCGAGCGATGGCAACCGCGTCAAGAGCGACGCGGCCACCACCAACCTTGGCTCGCTGGCGCCGTCCCAGCACACCAGCGTCAACCGCCTTGCCTTCCGCCGCGATTGGCTCGGCGCCTCCAATGCGCAGTTGCTTGGCACGAGCGATGGCACGGCCGTGGTGCTGGCGGCCGCCCAGTTCGGCCACAACTTCGGCCCGCTCGTCGCCATCGTCCTTGCGGCTGGGCTTTATCTGTTGGGCCGCTTCGTGATAAGATTACGCACACATTCACGGCCCGCCGTAACCCCAAACGAGACCAACGATCATGCCAGAGACTAAGCGCTACATCACCACCCCGATCTACTACGTCAACGACAAGCCGCACATCGGTCACGCCTACTCGACGATCGCGGCCGATGTGCTGGCGCGTTACTGGCGCACCAAGCTCGGCAATGCTAACGTGCGCTTCTCCACCGGCACCGACGAGAACTCCAAGAAGACGATCGAGGCGGCCGAGCTGGCCGGCCAAGACACCAAGGCTTATGCCGATTCGATGGCGACGCTCTGGCGAGGCACATGGGACAGCCTCGGCATCTCCTACGACCACTTCATTCGCACCACCGAGCCGGCCCACCATAAGGCCGCCCAGCACTTCGTCCAGAAGCTCTATGACGCCGGCGACATCACCAAGGGCGACTACGAGGGTCTCTACTGCTATCGCTGCGAACAGTTCTATAAGGAAGATGAGCTGGCCAACGGCAAGTGCCCAGTCCACAAGATCGAACTGGAGGTGGTGAAAGAGGAGAACTACTTCTTCGATCTGCCGAAGTACGCCCAGCTGGTCAAGGACTGGATCACCGGCCCAACCGACCCGATCGGCCCGGTCAGCCGCAAGAACGAGGTGCTGGCCTTCATCGATCACGGTTTGGAGAAGATCAGCATTTCGCGGGCCAACCAAGCGTGGGGGATCGAGGTGCCGTTCGATGCCTCCCAAAAGGTCTACGTTTGGGTCGATGCGCTCATCAACTACCTGACGGTGGCCGGCTACCCAGACGCGAACTATCAGCAATGGTCGCACCAGTTCCACCACATCGTCGGTAAGGACATCATCAAGTTCCACTGCATCATCTGGCCGGCCATGCTGCTAGCGGCCGGCGAGGCGCTGCCGCAGACCGTCTTCGCCCACGGCTTCTTCACCATCGAGGGTGAGAAGATCTCCAAGTCGCTCGGCAACTCGATCGACCCACTGGCACTGACGGCTCAGTACGGCAACGACGCCCTGCGCTACTACCTGCTGCGCGAGATTCCCTTTGGCAGTGACGGCGACTTCAGCCACGCGCGCTTCGAAGCTGTCTATAACGCCGACCTCGCCAACGAGCTGGGCAACTTGGTCCAGCGCGTCGCCAAGATGATCACCCAGTACTGCGATGGCAAACTGGCGCCGGGCGAGCCGCAGACCCACGACATCGCCGGCGTCGAGGCGGCTCTTGAGCAGTGCCGCTTCGATGTGGCCTTGAAAGAGATCTGGGTGCGGATTCGCGGCCTCAACCAACTGGTCGAAGAGGAGAAGCCGTGGGTCTTGGCCAAGAGTGATCGGGCCCAGCTCGAGAAGGTCTTGGCTCACCTCGCCGGCGACCTGCGCCAGATCGCCACCCTGCTCGAGCCGTTTCTGCCCAAGACGGCCAGCGAGATCAAGCGCGTCTTCGGTGGCGCCACCATCGACACCTCCGTCGGTATCCTTTTCCCAAAACTGGCGCCCGCCAAAGCCGACTGATGCTGATCGATACGCACGCTCACGTCCACCAAGCCAACTTCACAGATGACTTGGACGAGGTGCTCGAACGAGCCAAGACGGCCGGCGTCGGCCAGATGCTAGCGGTCGGCGTTAATGCTGCCGATAGCGTGGCGGCTGTAGAGTTTGCCCATCGTCATGATCACGTCTCCGCCACCATTGGCCTGCACCCGCACGACGCCGCGGCGGACGATGTGACGAGCGCTCTAGCCACACTGGCCAAGCTGGCCGATGATTCCAGGGTGGTGGCGGTGGGGGAGTGCGGCCTCGATTACTCGCGCGACTCTAGGCGGGTCGAGCAAGAGCCGCTCTTTCGCGCCCAGATCGAGTTGGCCTTGGCCAAGAATCTGCCGATGGTCTGGCACGTCCGCGACGCCTTCAACGACTTCTTTAAGATCGTTGATAGTTATCAGGATCTACGTGGCGTCGTCCACTGCTTCACGGCCGATGAAGTTACGTTAAAAGGGGCTTTGCAAAGGGGTTTTTTCGTAGCCTTCAATGGCATCATGACCTTCACCAAGGATGAGTCTCAGCTGGCGGCCGCCAAGGCCTGCCCGCTCGACCGGCTGCTGCTCGAGACCGACTGTCCCTATCTCTCACCGGTGCCGAAGCGTGGCCAGCGCAACGAGCCGGCCAACGTTCGCCTCGTGGCCGAGTTCCTCGCTCGTCTACGCGGCCAGAGCCTAGAAGAGCTGGCCAGCGCCACGACTGCCAACGCCGAGCGATTGTTTGGCCTCGGCCACTAAACCGCCTATACTTGAGCCATGAGCCCGGTTCTCTATGCCATTCTCGCCGCCATCGCCTTCGGTGCGTGGACGGTCTTTCACCGGCTGGCCGGCCCCTATGTAAACCAAGTCTTCGGCGCCGTCATCGTCTCGCTGACGGCCGTGGTGTTGGGAGCGCTCGTCCTAACCTATCAAACTCGTCCCCACAAGTACGTCACCAGCGACCGCGGCGTCTGGTTCCTCGTCCTTGCCGGCATCTCGGCCTTCTTCATCGACTACTTCGCGCTCAAAACCTATAGCTCTGGACTACCGGTGACGGTTGGTGGCCCGATCATCATCGGTGGCAGCATCGCCGTGGCCACCATCATCGGCTTCGCACTCGGCGACAGCTTCACGTGGCCGAAGCTGCTCGGCCTCGCTCTCTTGATCGCCGGCGCGGCCATTCTAGCAACCTACCAATAGCCGCCGGCTCTAGCCGAACCGGCCAAATCATCGTATACTTGGCAGTCATGAGCCAGACCCAGCGCATCTATCTAGACTACGCCGCCGCCACGCCGATTGACCCAGCCGTTGAGCGGGCGATGGCGCCGTTTGCGGCGCAAGAGTTCGCCAATCCCTCGAGTCTCTACGTTGAGGGTCGGGCGGCTCAGCTGGCTCTCGACGATGCGCGACGCCGGATGGCCAGATGTCTCGGCGCCAAGCCCAGCGAGATCGTCTTTACGGCCGGTGCCACCGAGGCCATCAACCTCGCCATCCTCGGCATCGCTCGGCGCTTCGCCGGCGCCAAGATCGTCACCACCACCATCGAACACCAAGCCGTCTTGGGCTGCATGATGGCGCTGGCCGGACAGGAGCATCCGATCGACTTCATAGCCGTCGGAACCAACGGCCTTGTGAAACTAGAGGAGATCGAGCGGGCGATCGATGACGAGACGGCACTGGTCTGCGTTGGCCTCGCCAACGGCGAGATCGGCACAGTTCAACCACTGGCCAAGCTCGGTGCCATCATACAGAATGTCCGAGCCGATCGGGCCGCTCGCGGCATCGAGCTGCCACTCTACCTCATGAGCGACGCCTCGGCCGCCGCCGGCTACCAGAGCCTCCAAGTCAGCCGCTTGGGCGTCGACCTGATGGTCCTAAACGGCGCCAAGCTCTATGGACCCAAACAGTCCGGTGCGCTCTACGTGCGCACCGGCACCACGCTCGTCCCGCTGATCTACGGCGGTGGCCAAGAGCGCGGGCTGCGCAGCGGCACCGAGAGCGTGGCGGCGACCGTCGGCCTCGCCACCGCGCTGGAGCTAGCCGAGGCCAGCCGCGACGCCGAGACCAAGCGACTCGGCACCCTGCGCGACCGGTTAGAGGTCGAGCTAATAAAGATCGAGGGCGTGACGGTCAACGGCGCCGGTCCGGCGCGGCTGCCGAATAACTTGAATCTAACAATCGAGGGCGCAGGCGGCGAGGACTTGGTTTACCGCCTTGATGCCGCCGGAATCGCCGCCGCCACCGGCGCGGCCTGCAGTGCGGCCAGTGATCAGCCCTCGCACGTGTTGCTCGGCATCGGCCGCACGGCGGCGCAGGCCAACCAGAGCCTGCGCCTAACGCTCGGCCGCCCGACCACACCGGCCGAGGTTACGACGGCCGCCGCTATCATCGCTCGAACGATCGCCGAGCTGCGGGCGGCACGTTAATGCTATTATAGGCAGGTGAAGCGGTCTCTCCTTAGCTTGGTCGCGGTCGTGGTGGTGGGGGGACTGCTGCTGGTGGGGCTGGTGCTCGGCATCGGCCATTATCTCTCGCCCCAAGATCCGCTCAAACCGAGCGACGCCATCGTTGCCATCAGCGGCGGCAATACCGACTCGCGCACCGAGGCGGCCATCAAGCTCTACCAGGCCGGTTACGCGCCGACGCTGATCTTCTCCGGTGCCGCCCTCGACCAATCGAGCCCCTCCAACGCTCGGGCCATGGAAGGGTTGGCGCTGGCCGCGGGGGTGCCGGCGGCCCACATTCTGCTCGACGAGACCTCGCAGAACACCACCCAGAACGCCGTCGAGGTAGCCGCCCTCGTCCGCGCACACGGTTATCACCAGATCATCCTCGTGACCTCGCCGTACCACCAGCGTCGGGCCGCCAGTGCCTTCCACTACGCTCTCGGCAGCGGTGTCGCCATCATCAACCACTCGGCGCCCGATCCGGCATGGACGCCGAGTACGTGGTGGCAGACCCGCAGCGGCATCGCGCTGACGGCTAGCGAGCTGCAGAAGACGCTCTTTCAATCGATCTCGGAGCACCTCTAATGGTCGGCTTCTTGATCGATCTGGCGTGGATCGTCGGCCTCGGTGTGGCGCTCTGGCGCGGCTACCGCCAAGGCCTCTTTCGGGTCGGCTTCGGTATCCTTGGCCTGCTGCTCGCCACCGCTGCCGCCGTCTTGGCCTACATCCGCGTTGGCCAGACGTTGGTGACGCGTTTTCATCTGCCGCCGGTCTTCACGGCGCTGGCCGCCTTCAGCTTCGTCTGGCTGGTGGTTGAGGCCATCTACCTCGCGCTGGCCTACAGCTACTGGCGCAAGCGCCAGCACCCGCATCACAACGCGGCTATTCGGGCGATCGCGGCGCTGCTGAGCGGCGCCAACTACGTCGTCATCCTCGCTCTGGCTTTGATGCTCGTGATAGGCCTACCGCTCTCGGCCAGCATCAAGAGCGTGATCGACCAGTCGAGCCTGTCGCGCCAGCTGCTTGCGAGCACCAACCGCTTCCAGTCCGGCCTCGACCAAGTCATCGATAGCAACCTCACCTCGACCCTCAACTTCTTCACCGTCGCCCAGCCAACCGAATCGGAAGGCACCATCGAGCTTGGCTTCCGCGTCACCAATGGCAAGGTCAGCCCCGAGCTGGAGGACCAGATGTTGGTGCTCGTCAACCAAGAGCGCACCAGCCGCGGCCTCGGGTCCCTGCGTCCCAACCTCGCCGCCCAAGCCGTCGCTATCGCCCACTCTCAGGACATGTTCGCCCGCGGCTACTTCTCCCACGTCACGCCGGAGGGCGTCGATCCCTTCGAGCGCATGCACGCCGCCGGCATCGACTTCACCTCGGCCGGCGAGAACCTCGCGCTGGCCCCCACCCTCCAACTGGCCCACAACGGCCTCATGAACTCGCCCGGCCACCGCGCCAACATCCTCTCGCCCAACTACGGCACCGTCGGCATCGGCATCGTCGACGGCGGCCGCTACGGCCTGATGATCACGCAGGATTTTACGAACTGATTAGTGACTATTCGCTTTTCGTTTTTCTGCTCTTTACCCAATCGATAACCCCCCATATCAATAAACCGAACGCCACGATAAGCAGCACAGCACTCTGTATGCGGAATACATCATATAGTACGAGAAATAATACATAAGCCGCTAATGCAGCTAGGAACATTTTGATGTGCAACTTCATGATTATTGATTATACCACCGTGGTAATTGACTCAATCAGTTTTTAGCATTTTTCTCCCATGCTCATCACTTAGGTTATCCTTGAGCGTCAGTATGTAGAGTTCTGCTTTTCGGGGGTCCCATTTATCGTCAGATTCTCTTTTGATTCTTCGTATGTGCTCTTCAGCAAATCCATGATGTTCGCCATTGCCATCCCCAAATTTGGTTTCCGTATAAAGAATATCCTTGCTACGCAACCAATTCTGAATTTCTTCTAGCCTACTATGGGCTTCTTCTTCAGTCATAAGCCCAGTATATACTCTTCTGCAATGCCAATACATGCGCAGGGCTTTGTCAACAGTAGCTAATCGGCGACCGTCCCATCACAGCAGGTAAACTATGAGATTGTAATGGCCGTGCCATATAATAATATCAATATGACTGTTTGTTTAGCCGGCGTATATGATGATGGATCTGGAGCTTTGGTGGTAGCCGATAAGATGCGTAAGGTTGATAATCTACGTCTTAGTGGCAAGAGCTTTGCGGTAGAGAATAAAGACATTACCAAGATTGTGAGGCTCAACGACTACGTACACATTGCTACTGCTGGTGATATTGATTTCGGTCTGCCTGTCATAAAGGAGATTCAAGGAACCGTGCAGGTTGGTGATAAGACTAGTAAAGTTATAAAAAAGATAACCGCGATTTATAGGAAGCACAGACTTACAGACGTTGAGCATAAGGTGTTGTTACACTATGGATTTAATAACATGAATGAATATAACTCCGCAGAACTTCCACAAAGCCGAAGAGCTGACATAGACTTACAGATCAAGAGCCATCTATGCCCCTTTGACATGATAATTATAGGAAGAGTGGACGACAAATATGCAATATACACCCTAGGTGATCCGGGTTTTATACGTGAAGACCACTTTGGCTTCTCTGTAGTTGGTAGCGGTGTACCATATGCATCTGAGTTAGTGGTAAAAAAATACGTGAGAGATAATAGCAAAGACAAGCTAATGAAGCTATTATTAGACGCTAAGAAACTGGCAG
>CAYMAB010000016.1:0-8905 GCA_964388345.1 uncultured Candidatus Saccharimonadales bacterium | reverse complement strand
GGGGCCACGCCGGCGACGGCCATCTGCACCTGCAGCCCTTCATCGACCTCTCCAAGTCGAGCGAACGCGACAAGGTCTTCAAGGTCGCCGGCGAGTTCTACGACATGGTCCTAAAGCTGGGCGGTTCGACCTCCGGCGAGCACAACGACGGCCTGATGCGTGCGCCCTACCTCAAGCAGCTCTACGGCGCCGAGATGTACGGCCTATTCGAGCAGGTCAAGCACATATTCGATCCGCACAAGGTCTTCAACCCGCGCATCAAGCTCGACCTAACCGTTGAAGACATCAAACCGCTCCTACGCCACGAGTACTCGATGCGCCACCTCTACGACCACATGCCCGGCACCTAGCCGGCAGATCTAGAAGCGGCCCTCCGACTCTGCTATAATTCGTCGGTTAACATTGAAAACGTGGGCGAGTGGCGGAATCGGTAGACGCGTCAGCTTGAGGGGCTGGTGATCGCAAGGTCGTGGAGGTTCAAGTCCTCTCTCGCCCACCATTTATTAAACGGCTCTTTCTATTGACTTTTTATAACACTTATGCTACACTTATGGCTATTCGTTGAAGTACCGTCCGATAACCACAAGAAGCTCAAATCCGTCCGCAACCCAGAAGGAGCGTTCCATGAACATCGCCCGAGTCATCGAGGTCGACGGCGCCCCCATGATGGTGGTCTACGCCAAGACTCACGGCACGCACACCCACTACGAGATACCGATCACGGGCCAGTGTGTCCGCTACGAGAACGAGTCGATGCCCGCGCCCGAGGACGTCACCAACTGGCTGACGATGAAGGTGCAGCGTCAGTTCAACTGCCGCATCACCTCTCGCAGCTGGGACGGCGGCATCGAGATCCGGGGCTTCGAGCCCTTCGCTGTCGCGGCCTAACGGTCGCACCAACGCCTCTTGTGGCGCTTCGCTAACCATCCGAGGCGCCCGAGGGGCGCTTTGCATTCATAGGCCCGATCCCGACAGTCGTGGAGCTTGAGTAATAACCACCCCAACCTGTATACTTAAACCTTAAGAGGGATCAACGTGCGCTATTCGTCGCGGTTGCGCAGCAGTCGGCGCAATCACATCTTAAAGAACCACTTGAAGAGCAGCTTGATCGCGCTGGCGGCCTTTGGACTGGCCGCCGCCATCATCTTCAAGCTGGCCAGCTCGGCCCGGCTCGACCTGCACGCCTTCGCGCTCGGCTTCGCCGCCAGCCTCGCTCGCACCAGCGTGGCCTACGTCATCTCGCTCTTCTTGGCCGTCACCATCGCGCTATCCATCACCGCCAATCGCTTGATCGAGAATCTGACGCTGCCGATCTTCGATGTGCTGCAGAGCTTTCCGAGTTTCGCTCTCTTCCCGGTGTTGGTGGTGGCGCTGGCCCACTACCCCGAGGTCGTCATCTGCTCGGTGCTCGTCATCACGATGATCTGGCCGATCCTCTTCGCCATCATCGGCGGCCTCAAGAACCGCCGCGAAGACTTAGAGGAGGCCGCTACCATCTTCGGCGCTCGCGGCTTCGGGCGCTTCGTCCACTTCACCCTGCCAGAGCTCTTTCCAGCCATCGTCAACGGCTCGATCGTGGCGTGGGGTGAGGCGTGGGAGTTCATCATCGGCGCCGAGCTCTTGGTGCACGTTGGCCGCGGCGTTGGCCACTATCTGGGCATCTTGGGCGAGGATCACCAGAACGGCCTGCTGGCCGTCGGCATTCTAGCGCTGATGTTCTCGCTCTTCATCGTCAATAAGCTGATCTGGCTGCCGCTCTTGCGCCGCTCGACGCAGTACCAGACGGAGGCCTAGTGGCGAACCTGCTGGAGCTTCACGACGTTGGGCTGAAGTACCGCGACACCGGACAGGCCGTCGAGGTGCTACGGGGCGTCTCGCTTGAGGTCAAGACCGGCGAGTTCGTCTGCCTGATCGGCCCGTCGGGCAGTGGCAAGTCGACGCTCTTGCGTATCATGCTCGGCCTCGTCAAGCCAACCCGTGGCCAAGTCGTGCGGGCCCACCCCGACGGCATGGCGCTGGTCTTCCAGAACTTCGCGCTCTTCCCGTGGCTAACGGTCGAGCAGAACGTCGCCTTCGGCCTCGACCGGCGCGGCTGCCCGCCCGGCCAGCGCGACGCCATCGTGGCTCGCCTGATCGACCAGATGGGCCTCGACGGCTGGCAGACCAAGCACCCCAAGGAGCTCTCCGGCGGCATGAAGCAGCGCGTCGGCATCGCCCGGGCGCTGGCCGTCGAGCCGATGGCGCTCCTCATGGACGAGCCCTTCTCGGCGCTCGATGCCATCACGGCCAAGGCGCTGCGCGCCGAGACGCTCCAGGTCTGGACCGAGCGCAAGATCACCACCATCATGGTGACGCACTTGGTCGACGAGGCCGTCGAGATGGCCGACCGCGTCATCGTCGTCTCGGCCCGACCTGGCCGGGTGCTGGCCAACCTGCCGATCCACCTTGATCGGCCGCGCCAGAACCGCAGCCCGGAGTTCTATCGCTACGTCGACAAGATCGAGGGCCTGATCGAGCAGTCGTAGCGCCTTGTGTTTTTCGGGAGCCGAGCCAAACCAAGCATAGCTGTTTGGCGAGGCAAGAGGAGAAACTGTGGTGCAAGCTGGAATAATTAGAGATAATTATGTAAGCTGGAGCCCAGTTTGGACGTGGGCGGTTAGCTCAGTTGGCTAGAGCGCCTCGTTTACACCGAGGATGTCGGGGGTTCGAATCCCTCACCGCCCACCATTCGATCCCCAGCTGCGTTGTAATTGACCGTTAAACAACGTAGAATTGGCTGCGTACTTTTTAGTCAAAAGATCTTCTCTTCTTGAGTTCAAGCCGAGCCAAACCAAGCATAGCTGTTTGGCGAGGCAAGAGGAGAAACCGCTGATAAGCCGGAGCCCCGATACGTACGTCGGGGCGGAGGCTGGCAGGCGGTTTGGACGTGGCGCCTTAGCTCAGTTGGTAGAGCAGTGGCCTGAAGAGCCTCGTGTCGTTGGTTCGACTCCAACAGGCGCCACCATTCGACTTAAACCATCATCACGCGCGGGTGTAGCTCAGCTGATAGAGCGCTTCCTTGCCAAGGAAGAGGCCCGGGGTTTGAATCCCCGTACCCGCACCATTTCTATGTAACATGAAAATGCCAGTACCTCTGTTAATATGAGGCTATGAAGACTATCCTTGAAGTCGATAACTACATCAACTCTTTACCTCAATGGCAACAGGTAGTATGTAAGCACGTGCGGGGCCTAATCCATCAAGCCGAGCCAAGCATAGTCGAAGAAATAAAGTTCAAAGACCGCCCATACTTTACTCTCGAGGGTAATGTCTGCGCTTTGCTGGCTACCAAAGATCACGTAAATGTATTTATATATGACCCTATCGCACCAGACCCTTCGGGCGTTATCAATCAAGGGCATAACAATGCTACGGCACGCTCAATACAGATATATGAAGGTGATTCGATTGATGATAAAGCCTTCATCAAGCTAGTTAAGGCCGTAGTAGGTAACAATCGAAAGGGTGGCTGGCGAAAGCTCAAGTAAAGCTAGACTAAACCAGTTTCAACTTTGCTAAAGCTGCACGGCCTTTGTCGGCTCAAACTAGACTGAGCCACGCTGTAATCCAGTTATACTTTCAGCAACAATGCTGCACCAAGCAATTATTTGCCTTCAATAAGCCACAAACACCGGCACAACAGATGTAGTTAGGCCGAGTGTGACACGGAAAGATTGTATTGCTATACTTATGGCAACCATCTAAGTAGAGGGACATATGTCGGAACAAGAGAGGTCGGGACTGGGTGATGAGGCCAGAGCCGCGCAGTGGGAGGCCGATCGCGTCCGAGAGCAAGCGCCACTGCCGTATGCCGACCTGAGCAGTTATCAGCATGAAGGCCAACGTCAAACTGACTTGGCTGCGGCCGAGCGAAGTAATATCGCACACACTGCTGGCGAGCTCGGGTTGACCTCTGATGAATGGAGCGCCCTGCGTACTAAGCTCGGCCGACCTCCCAGACCCACCGACGTATCGTAGGGCGGGACTCCCAGTTCTCACATAGTTAACACATGCTCCTGAAAAAGAGGTCATTTTTGTTGGAGTTTGATAGAATACGGCCATGAGGAAACTGGTCGTTTTAACTTTTATCTCACTCGATGGTGTCATGCAGGCTCCGGGCGGCCCAGAAGAGGACACCTCGGACGGCTTTAAATATGGTGGGTGGACCGTTCCGTACGCCGACGAGTTCTCAGGCACTATCATGACCGAACAGATGAGCATGCCGTTCGATCTGCTGCTTGGTAGAAAGACCTACGATATCTTCGCGGCCTATTGGCCGAAGCAAGATCCAGCAAACCCGGTCGCTAGCCCATTTAATAAAGCCACGAAGTATGTCGTGTCGCACGGTCAGCCAGAGTTGAGCTGGGAGAAATCCGTGCTGATCGATGGCGACGTGGTGGCAAAGATCAAGGAGATCAAAGGCCAAGACGGCCCGATGCTGCAAGTTCACGGCAGCGGTAATATGATTCAAACCCTGCTGAAGCACGATCTCGTTGACGAACTCTGGCTCAAGACATTTCCCGTCACGCTCGGCAAGGGCAAGCGCCTCTTCGCCGCGGGGACGATGCCGGCGGCCTTCGAGCTGATGGAGTCCAAAACGACGCCGAAGGGCGTCATCTTCGCCAACTATAAGAGAGCCGGCGAGGTTAAGACCGGCTCGTTTGAGTAGAAAGAGGAGAGGAGCATGAAGGTTACTGGTATAGGCGGCATTATGTTTCGGGCGAAAGACCCAGAGGTGCTCTCGGCTTGGTATAAAAAGCACTTAGGAATTGATAGGCTTACGTGGGAGCAGCAAGCCGGCCCAACCGTCTTTGCTCCAACTGCCGACGGCACTGAGGATTTTGGCAATAAGTCGCAGCAATTTATAGTGAACTTCAGGGTGGATGATCTGGATGGTATGCTCAAAGAACTGAGGGCCGACAACGTAAAGATTACCAAAGAGGCGGAAGATTATGAGGGTGTGGGCCGTTTCGGCTGGATTGAAGACCCAGAGGGTAATCGCATCGAGCTATGGCAGCCTCAAGCTGAGTAGACTTGGTATCATTACAGCATGCGTATTGGATTGGACCGTCTAATTGAACCGGAGTTGAGCGACTATATAGAAGAGAGCCGACGGTTCTACCGAGCTAAGGACGAGGCCGCCCAGAAGAAGAAGCGACTCGACCCAGCCACCCCGGCAGGGCTGCAAGCGGCCCGCAGCGCTTTGAAGCCGTCCGCCGCCGTGCTCGATCGCCAGATAGACCGGCGTACCGCCAAGGCCGACGGCCGACAGGTTCCCGTGAGAGTGGTGCCGCCCAAGCGTGGCAAGCCAAGAGGAGTCTATCTCGATATTCACGGCGGCGGGTTCTATTCGGACTACGCTGAACGCGGCGACGAGCGAAACGCCCGCCTTGCCGACGCCACCGGGCTGGTGGTCGTAAGTGTCGATTACCGCTTGGCACCCGAAGACCCGTGGCCGGCCGCCCCTGATGACTGCGCCACTGCGGCCTATTGGCTCGCTAAGCATGCGCAGTCGTTGTTTGGTACATCGCGCTTAATCATCGGTGGCTTCTCGGCCGGCTCGACACTCGCGATGACCACACTGCTGCGGTTGCGAGATAGCAATCTCCTAGCACCATTCGTGGGAGCCGTACTCCAGTTTGGTGCCTACGATCTGAGCGGGCGCTCGCCGGGCGGCCGCCTCTATGCCGATGAGTACTTCATTCAAGCCTACGCTGGCCCAGCGGCCGACAGAACCAACCCCGACATCTCGCCACTCTACGGCGACCTCCAAGGGCTGCCGCCGGCCCTCATGGTGGTGGGCACGGCAGATATCTTATTGGAGGATAATCTGGCCATGGCGAGCCGGCTGGTAGCGGCCGGTTGTGATGTTGACCTGCGTGTATATCCAGAGGCTCGACACGGGTTTACATCGCACCCCACCAAGATGGCCGCGGCCGCAACGCAGGACATCGCCGGCTGGCTGAAGCGGCGGCTGAACGCCTGAAACCGGCCGGCCAGATTTATCTCGCACCAAGTCTTGATAAATACTCATGCTAGTGGTTTACTTGATGGTGTTATGGCTCTAAAACAAAAACAAGGAGAGTCTATGAAGCTGAGGATCGCTTTAACTGCAGCGTTTCTTGCACTCGTTGGTGTGGTCGGTTGGCTCAGCATGGCCAGCGCCGCCAAGGCCCCGACCCCCGTGCTTGTCTACGGTGACTCGCTGATGAAAGAGGCTTCAAGCACGATCAACGCCGTGACGGCCACCTCGCCCGATCCAGCCACCGCTGTCGGTATGGCAGGCCGGTCGCCATGCGACTTTCTGAAGGAAGCCACCGGGGCCTTTAACAAGGTTGTGGCGCATCAACTGGTTCATTACAACCTCTTCGTCATCGAGACGGCCGGGAACTCGAACACCACCTGCATGCGCGAGCCGGGCAGCAAGCACGACATGACGATCGCTAGCGCCGAGTGGGAGGCCAAGTATCGCACCGACCTCAATGCGCTCGTCAGCCTCGCCGAGAGCAAGGGTACGCCGGTGCTGTTTGTGAGCCCGCCGCCGTTCGCCGGCATATCGACGCCGCGCAACGACATCTACACCACCGTCGAGCCGCAGTTAAAGATCGACCATCCCGAGGTCACATTCACCGATGGTCCGCGCCTCGCCGTTAGCAACGACGGCGCCTTCACCTCGACGATGCCGTGTCTGGCCAGCGAGACGGCCGCCGACGGCTGCAGCAACGGCATGATCACGATCCGGTCGCCGTTCGACGACCTGCACTTCTGCCCAACTGGCTTCCACAACAACATCAAGGTCACCGGCTGTTCGGTCTACGACGGCGGCGCCGTGCGCTTCGGCCAAGCCATCGCCGATGCCATCGCCACATTCGAGCAGTCCGCCCAAGCGGCCAAGCCATAGCGCCCACATATTGACTTTCCATTAAACTCACTTCATAGTGAAGCGATCGTTCTCGATAGAATGACCGGACCGTGGCGGCCCCACGGACGTTCCTTGGAGGTGAAGAGATGGTTGGATTCGTCGGCCTCACTCAACTGCGCGTACTCGATCTGCTGCGGCGACGCTACGACGGACCGGTGAGGGCCGTCACCCGGTTCGAGTTCGTTGAGGTCTGCAACCCAGAGCCGGTCAGCAACATCGAGCATCCGTTCAAGTTCGGTTCGAGAGGTTCGATCAACAAGGGTGGTCGTGTCCAAGAGATCGGCCGAGACGATTACAGCGTGCTGGTCGAGTACACACCGCCGATGTCGACTGGTGGAAGCCACCTGCCGGCCGGCGCGATCTTCTTCCTGACCCTGGGAGATTTCGAGAAACTCGAGCCGCCGCCGACATAGTCCAGACCAACTCAACGCGCATAGTCGCCCCAGAGCCCACACGAACGAGCATTCGAGCCCGCCCCGTGTGGGCTCAATGTTTTTCGATGTCTTGGTTTATTTTGTTATCATAGAGCCATGAAGAACATCCTCGTAACTGGAGCTGCAGAGGGAATCGGTAAGACGATCGCCCAGAGGTTGCTGGAGACGAGTGACAGCTTAGTCATCGTCATAGACAAAAAGAGCACAGCGTTCGTAGATGAGTGTCGTGCCAAGCATGGCGCCAGATTCGTCTTTTTCAAGCAAGATATCGCCGACCGAGATGGATTGGGTAAGATGTTAGATATCATTGCTTCAAAACATAAGATTGACGGTATCATCAACAACGCCGGTGAGGTCTATCTTGAAAAATGGGATCAGTTGGATCTGAAGACGTGGGATAGAACGATCGCCGTCAACACCACCGGCCCTCTGCAGATAGTCCATCGACTGCGTGACGCCCTACGGGACGGGGGAGCGATCGTGAACATAGCGAGCACCGATGGCAATGTGGCCGCTTTCGATACCGTCGCGTACGCCGCCAGCAAGGCCGCTCTTATCAGTCTGACCAAGTCGTTGGCGGCCAACCTAGGGCCGAGACGCATTCGGGTCAACGCCGTCTCGCCTGGTTGGGTCGCGACAGAGATGACCAAAGACACATTGCCGGAAGAGGCTGCCGCTCTAACGCCGCTGGGCCGCAACACGCTCACCACTGAGGTCGCGGATCTGGTTATGTACTTGTTGTCTGAGCAGTCTAGTTTCGTAAATGCCCAAGTCATCGAGATAGATGGAGGGCTATCGACGGTTGATTATATCCTGAAGAAAGAGGCGGAGAACTTCACCGATCAGTAAGAGCTCTTTCTTGATATACTTATAGCAATAACGGAGCCTGATCATGCCAAAGTTTATGGTGCTGTATAACTCTAGTGCGAAGGCCAGCGAGCTAATGGCCGAGGCCAGTCCAGAAGAGATGAAAGCCAGCATGGCCGAGTGGATCAAGTGGAAGGATGACGTCAGTGCGACACTCAAGCTCGACTTTGGGATGCCGCTCCAAGCCACCGCTCGTATCACGCCAGCCGGCTTGGGCGAGAGCCCCAGCGAGGTCTCTGGCTACTCAACCATCGAGGGCGATTCGAAGGACGCCATCGTCGAAGTCTTGAAGACGCACCCGCACCTGAAGCGCCCCGGCGCCTCGATCGATCTGCTCGAGATGCTCTCCATGCCTGGGATGGGGGAGTGACGACGGCGCCGGGCGCACGACTCACGTGAGCCGCAAGACGGTCGTGTGGACCGGCGCCTTCCTCGGCGGTACCTTGGGCAGCTTCGCGCCGTTACTCTGGGGCGCCAGTCTGATTTCGATGGCGGCCATACTGATGAGCGGCCTCGGTGGCCTAGCCGGCATCTGGCTGGCGCTGAAGTTGACCTCGTAGTGCCGACTTTAGACTGTCCGGGTGATATTGGTTATGATATAATTTAGGCGCTTTTGCAAGTATGGCACCTTGGCGGAGTGGCT
>CAYMAB010000015.1:2059-8931 GCA_964388345.1 uncultured Candidatus Saccharimonadales bacterium | reverse complement strand
CTCAAGTCCATCTTCGATCTAGCTTGGGTCAGCGCCGCTCCGTATAATAAATAGCTTTATCGAGAAATTGGGCGATAATCAATTGACTTTTATATCTTTTTGAGCTACCATTTTCGTGCGTCCGGTATTCGCCGACGCCATTTGTGTCGATAGTTGATACGAATGACGCTCCTCACAGGAAACGAGGTGACCAATGGGACACGCTCCTTGCCTCGTATGAGGCCAGTGTCCAGCCGGCCGCCTCGTCAGATCCCCTCACCGTAGGCGGAGAAAACGAGGCGGGTCCGGGCAAAAGCTGTTCGGATTAGTCGCTGGGACGAGTCCGCCCGGACCCACCCAGCAACTTTCCGAGCCAGCGATCCACGTGGCGTATTGAGTCGACACTACGGTTTCGGCACTAGGCGTAGCGCGGTCGCACGAAGCAGTTCCTTGCGCAAGGAGCTGTAGTTCCACAGGAAGGTGGGGCCGGGGAAGTTCTCGGGCTTGCCCAAGGCCAACCGGCCCCCCAACCTCCCACAACTTCGCTTGAGCGGCCTACGCCGTTCGCACCAGAAAGGTGCCCCTCCCGGGTCCGTGACCCCACACACGGATTTCGGGAGGGCACCGATTCCTTTTTTAGAAGACCGAGCCGAGAGGCTCTTTTTTTAGTTGGTCTGGCCCTTATACCAGAGCGTGGCGTACTCGGGGGTGACGGGGTTGATGATGATAGCGGTGCCGAGCTCGAAGCCGGCCCAGATGTTTGGTCTCGGTTGCAACTTGAGGACGAAGTGGTCGTGGCGATCGCTTAGACTGTTCTGCAAGAAAAAGTTATAACTTATCGTTGAGTGATCGAGTCTGGTGGTGAGATTTTTAAGAATCGTTGCAAAGCTTGAGAGTTCGGAGGCGCTCAAGTCGACGAAAGAACCCAGATGGCGGCGGGGGAGGATCCAAGCTTCGAAGGGGAACTCGGCAGCGTAGGGCGAGACGGCCACGACGTCCTTGTCCTCGTAGATGATGCGGACACGGTTCGACTCCTCCCAGATCAAGAGATCGCAGTATGGACAAGTCTGGTGTTCAGCCCGGTAGTGGTCGGTGGCACGGGCCTCTTCGACCAGCGCCGTCGGGGGGATGGCGATGGCGGCGATCTGGGAGTGGGCGTGGGGGAGGCTGGCGCCGGCCGGGTGGCCGTCGTTCTTGAAGACGAGGACGTAGTGGATGCCGGCCAGTTGGTTGAGGACTTCGAGGCGGTGGCGATAGGCTTGGAAGATCAAGCCGATCTCGTCGGTCGAGAGCTCGGAGAACTCGGTGTTGTGCTTGGGTGTGTCAACGACGATCTCTTGGACACCGTAGGCCTTGGCGTTATCGAGACGCAGGGCGGGGAAGCGGTTGGGAATGACCTTGACGGCCCACTTACCGTCGGGGCCTGCTAGCGACAAGATGGCCGGTTCTTTCTCGATATGGGGGCTGGTCGGTGTCTCTTGCTTGTGGCTGGATCGGTCACCAGCAAAGCTGTCCGGTCGCAGGTTGCGGGCCGGCGCGATGACAACAAAGCGATCACGGAAGTAATCTTGGCGAATCTCGGAATCGGGGAGTTCGGGCGCTTGCATACCCTAAAGCGTAACAACTTTGGCCCCTTTTTCAAAGCCTCGCCCTCGGCTATACTTAAACCTATGATCGGTCAACGACTGCTAGTGGCACTGAAGCGGACCATACTGCTCTGTGCCAGCGTTCACCTAGTTCTACTCGGAGTCTTGGCGGTGGTGCGGCACCAACCCAATCTCATCAATCTCTTCAGTATTCTCGATCTCAAGTTGATCTGGCCGCGCTTCGGTACCGGCGGGACCTATCTACTACTCGGCAGCCTCTTGGGGCTTGCGATCTACTTGGCGATGTTTCTGGCGGCAAGTGACCGCTCTGGTAAGCCGCCGCGATGAAGATCGGCTTCTTCACCGACACCTATGCACCCAAGGTCGACGGTATCGCCATCTCGGTCGAGCTCTTTCGTAGCGAGCTGGTCAAACTCGGCCACGAGGTCTACATCATCTGTCCGGCGGCGCCCGGCCGAGCTAAGTCGACCAAGCCACACGAGATTCGCCTGCCGTCTTGGCCCGGTCCTTGGTACGAGGGCGCCCGCGACACCTTCCCTTGGACACCGGGGAACATCGATCGCATCAAGGCGCTCGATTTGGACATCGTTCACACCCACACCCCCAACCAGATCGGCATGCTCGGTCTCCAGATCGCCGTGGCGGCCGGGATTCCACTGGTGACGACCTATCATACCGACACCGAGCAGTACGCCAAGGTCTATAAGCGCTTCTTTCCTGGTATCGTGAGTATGCTGCTGCTGACACCGATCTTGATCAAGGACTTCTCGCTCTATCGCCAAGCGCTGCCGTCACTCAAGCCAGAGAGCAACATCGGCAAGTGGAATCAGCGGATGGTGCGCAACCTGATCCGCACCTATATGAACTACTCAACCCTGATCATCGCGCCGTCGCCAAAGATGGCCCGCTTACTTGAGAGTTACGGCGTCAACCGACCGATCACCGTGCTGCCAACTGGGTTGTCGGCGCCGGTCAAGCCGGCCACGGGCGACTTCCGCCAGAAGTACGGCCTGCCTAAAGACGCCCAGCTGATGCTCTTTAGCGGCCGCCTTGGAGGCGAGAAGAACATCGAGCTCTTCATCCGGACGGCGGCCGTGCTTGGGCGCAGCCACCCGAGGGCCCACTTCGTCCTAGCCGGCGACGGGCCGCATCGGCCCAAGCTAGAGCAACAGATCAAGCGGGCCGGCTTAACCGAGCGCTTCGTGCTGACCGGGATGATCTCGAAGGCCGAGCTAGCACGAGCCTACCATGCTGCCGACGTCTTCTTCTTCCCGTCACTCACCGATACGCAAGGCCTCGTCTCGAGTGAGGCCGCCCAAGCCGGGCTGCCGTTGGTGTGGGTGGACGACGAGATCTCGCCGGTCACCAGAGACGGTGTCGATGGCTACCGGGTTGAGCCGAACGCGGCCGCGGCCGCCAAGGCGGTGGCGCGAATCATCGATGATCCGGCCTTGGCCAAGCGTTTCACCACCGAGAGCCGGCGTCTGGCTGGGACGATCGGCGCCGCCGAGCAGGCCCGCAAGTTGGCCGAGTCTTATGAGAAGATCCTCGAAGGCTCGTAGCGGCCGCCAGCGCGGCCTCGGGTGGGTGCTGATAGCAGCGGCTGCAGCCGTCATCGCCATCACCGGCTTCATGGCCCAGAGCCTGCGAAGCTTCCGGGCCGAAGAGGCGCGTCAGCCGCCAGTGGTCGGCGTCAGCTTCTCGATTGAGTACGCCCAAGAGCTCGATCTGAACTGGAGACAGGCCTATCTGGCGCTCTTGAATGGTTTAGGGGTAAAGCATCTGCGGCTGATGAGCTATTGGGAGGAGATCGAGCCAAGTCCAGATCACTACGACTTCACAGCCCTCGATTATGAGATGAGCCAAGCGCGCAGCCACGGCGCCGACGTCACGCTGGCCATCGGCGAACGCCAGCCACGCTACCCAGAATGCCATCTGCCGGCTTGGGCGACCTCACTGAGCCCTAGCCAGCGCAAAACGCGTCTAGAGGCCTTTATAACGGCTGTGGTGAAGCACTATCGCGGCGACTCGACCATCACGAGCTACCAGCTGGAGAATGAGGCGCTCAACGACGTCTACGCCAAGTGCCCAGACTCCGGCCGCACCGAGGTGGTCTCCGAGTTTAACCTTGTGAAGTCACTCGACCCGAACCGGCCAATCATCATGAACGCTAGCGACGAGTTCGGCTTGCCGCTCGGACAGCCGAGAGGAGATCAGTTTGGCCTCTCGGTCTATCACCGCGTCTATCTCTCAGCCATCCATCGCTACTTCACCTATCCGCAGCCGCCGGCCTTCGAGGCCCTCCGAGCGGCGCTGATTTGGCGGCTGACCGGCCGGCCCGTCATCATCCACGAGCTTCAGGCCGAGCCGTGGGGGCCGGTCGCGACCGAGAGGCTGACGATCGCTCAGCAGAACCAGACCATGGACGCGGCTCGGTTGAAGGCCGAGGTGGCCTACGCCCAAGCCACCGGTATCAAGACCTACTACCTGTGGGGCGGGGAGTGGTGGTACTGGCGTCTAACCAAGTACCACGATCCGAGTCTCTGGGACACGGCTCAAACCATCTTCAGGAGTTGACAGATAAGGCATTATCTATTATAATGAAGCAACTTTGAGTCCACTCTAACGGGTGGGCTCTCGGAGCACACTCGTTGAAATCACCCGCGCTCACACGCGCCTGACAGAAGGGGAGTCGGATGACTCCAGTGATCGGCCCCTCCCAAGGCTTCTGGGGCATAAACCCCATTGTCTTGGCCATCTTCATGCTCGTAGTGACCCATGGCTTGGTCAACGCCAACGCTGTGATGAATGAGGAGTTCAGCAGGAAGGGGTTCTGGTGCTTCAAGTCCTTCGTCATCGGCGACGGGGTCTTGGTGCCAACCTACGTCGGCCTGTCGGCCTACGTCTTCCAGCACATGACCCGACCAGACCGCCACAGCTGGTTCCTACGCCCCGAACTCGGGTTGTTCCTCTGGCTGGCCGCGATCGCCTACGCCAAGTGGTTCGAAGGGCCTTCCGTTGATGATCCATTCCATAAACAGAACCACGTTCTGCATTTCGGCGTCGCTGTGGTCGTCTTCTACGTCATGGTGTCTGCTGCTGTGCCGTTGATCTGGGCCATCTTCTGGGGCCACGGCGTGCCGCTGACTCTGGCCGTCGTGGCCGCTCTCTGCGGGGCAGGACATGTCTTCCTAGGGCTGGTCATCGACCGCGACAAGGTCGACGCGCGGATCAATCGGGTGATCGTGTGGAGGTTGATCCTCAAGCCGTATATCGAGAAGAACTGGGATGCCATCTGGACGAATGAGCTGCATCTGCCAGTGCCGCCTCGATCGTGACAACAACGAGGGTGCGTCCCGCTCCGCCGAGTGATCGGTGGGGCGGGGCAACCCGTTTACAATCTGCTTAGGCTTTATAAGAACCCCGTAATCTGGTACTTTGTTATTACCCAGACGATCAAACCAATCCGCTACGGCGGATGTTTGAGCGTCTGAGAGGAGAGTCACACGTAGGCTGGAGCAATCGATGGTATTGCGCAGGCCGAAGTGTCGACTCGACGAGGGGCTGACTAGCTTCGACGTTGGACCTTTACAGTCATCTTGGCAGGTCGCAGGCATGCGTTAAATCCAACCCACAATAAACGGCAACACGTTTGTTTCGCGGGTGAAGGCGCTGTTTACAGCTCCCTCACTTGCACCAGCTTTAGCTTAATCGCTATAGCCATCTGTACCCCGATGCTAGGTAGGGGATCGCAGGTGTCACTCATCTAGCCGCTCCACCACGGTGCCTCGCGCGGTGGCTAAGACTTGAGGCTGCACTCTGGCGCCATTTCGACCACTTCGAGACGGTAGAGTTAAGAAACCCCAAAGTGGCCTAAACCTGTAGATGGGATGGCGGTGAACCAGCGGACCGGGGTGCGACTCCCCGCAGCTCCACCATAAAGACCCCAGCAAAGCTGGGGTCTTTATGTGCCTCGAAGCAGGCTTTTCGTTTCTGTCAGGCTTGCCAGCGGCCGGTGACTGTTCTAAACTGCCAGACATGCGCCAACCGGTGGCGTCGCAAGGGGGTTACAACAGATGTTCAAGCGATTCGTGGCGGCCCAGCCGTTCCACACCAGTGACACCGTGGCGGGCTCGCTTCTACTGGGAGGGCCGTTCGACTTAGCCCTTTTCTGGGATCTATTCCGGAAGCCCAGCGACAAGTTCGAAGACCCGGGCGAGATCGCTATCGCCGCGCTCGCCCTCCACGTCCTCGGTCCGATCTTCACCCAGCGGGGCCTCAAGGGCGCGGCGTTGAGTGCGGTGGTATTGCCAGTGGCCTTCTCGCTGATGGACGGCAGACTTCCGATCGGTGGTGCGACCGAGGCCCAGCGGGAGGGCGACAAGCTCTGTGCTCAGATCGGCTTCGGCATCTGGGCGGTGAGCCGAGCGGTCATCTGGACCGGTCAGGCCGTGTTGGACCGTCTCGCCTCATGAAGACGCAGCGGCGCAGGGGTCTCACCTTGATCGAGCGATTTCAGACTCGCCATCGCCGGCGGGTGCTCGGGGCCTTCGCCATCGAAGACGACCGGACCGCGGCCAAGCTGTCGAAGCGTCGCGGCCTTGGGCATCGGTCGGTCCGCCGAGTCTTGAGGGAGCTCGAGGCCGAGGAGGCGATCGAGGCCCCGGACTATGAGGGCGACATCCCCTTCGAGCGGCGCCACTTCCGGCTGACCAACTACGGCCACGAGTTGGTGACGCGCCAGCTCATGGCCGGGCACGAGAGTGAGCAGGGCAGTACATGACGGCGGTTCGGGTTTATCCCCGAGCCGCCGTTTCCAGTTATGAACGCCGCCGTTTGAGAGTATAATAAGCCCTAATGAAGCAACATCAAGACATCGTCGTCGATGGCGAGCCGCTCTCGGAGCGGTCTCGTGGTGGTTTTGGCCGCAAGCTGCGGCGCTTCTTGAAGTGGCTCGGCCTCATTATCGCCATCTTTATCGTCGCGGCCATCGCCTTCATTTGGTATAACTTGGCCAAGCTCTCGATCAATCCACTCGACTTCGGGCCCCTGGCCGCCACCGCCGGGCGCACCAACATCCTCGTGCTCGGTATCGGTGACCCCGGCCACCCCGGCCAGAACCTGTCGGACACCGTTATGGTGATCAGCCTCGACCACACCACCGGCAAGGTCGCCTTGATCAGCCTGCCGCGCGATCTGCGCGTGCCGATCCCTGGGTACTACAGCACCAAGATCAACGAGGCCAACGCGCTGGGTGGGCCGAAGTTGGCCGAGCAGACGCTGGAA